>JAQBZT010000193.1 GCA_027622355.1 bacterium
CCGATGTTCCCGATGGAACCGGCTTTGATATCTACCGGTTGGAGAGCCTGAAGGCCGCTCACCGGGCGGCGGGGAAAGAAGATTGCGAGCATGTGTCCCGCTTTATTAAGCGGAATCTGGAGGATTTCTCGATAAATCTTGTCGCCCCCCCAGAATATTTGCGGCGTCCCGACCTGCGCTTCACGGTGGACTACCCGGAGGACCTCATTTTCTGCCGGGCTGCCTACCGGGAACTACGCGGCTTTGCCCCCCTGATTCCGCTCAAGGAACTCATCGCTTTCGCAGATGCGCATCCGGAGCTGACGGCACTCGTGGCCCCGTACAGCGCTCCGGCCCTGCCATGGAAAATTCGGAAAGAAGACGGGCAATGACGAAAAAACCGGTTAACGTACTCCTCGTGGCGGCTGGAAGTCCCGGGGATGTGACCATCATCCGCGGGCTCAAGCAGTCGCCGCGCTATGATGTCACCCTTTACGCGGCCGACATCGATCCCTACAAGGGCAATCTCTATCTTCCGGAAGTGGACCGGGCCTACGTCATCCCCCGCTACGACGCCCCGAACTACCGCGAGACCTTGCTGGAGCTGGTGCGCCGGCTGCGGATAGATGTTCTCATCTCCGACCTCGACGAAGAGCTCCCGGCTCTCTCCGATTTCGGGCCGCAACTGGAAGAAGCCGGTTGCCGAATCGTGCTGCCCGGGTCCGACGGACTCGCGACCTGCCTGGACAAGCTGGCCACGTTCCGGCGCCTCGACGGGCGGGTTCCCCAGCCGCTCACCCTGGACGGGGACGATGGTGAGGCAGGCCGGAACCTGCTGCGAAGCCTGGGCAGGGTGATTCTCAAGGCGCGCTACCTCCGCGGGGGGCGAGGGGTGGATCTGGTCAGCAGCGAGGCAGAGTATGCCTTCTACGAGGAGTTGCACAGAAAGCGCGGGCCTTTCGTGGTTCAAGAATTCGCCGAGGGCGATGAATACAACTGCTCCAGCCTGCACGACATGGAGGGGAACCTGATTTACGCGGCCACCCGGGTGAAGCTTGAAGATCGCCTGAACAAGGCCAACACCATCGCGGCGCGCATCGTCGAGCAGCCCGCCATCCGCAAGACGGCGCTGGAGACGCTGCGGGCCCTTGGCCTGGAGAGGGGTTTCAACAATGTGGAGGTCATCCTCGCCGGCGGGGAGCCGAAGGTGGTGGATGTGAACGGGGGCCGCTGGGCGGGACAGGACATGAACCTGCTGGCCTCGGGCATCAACCCGGCGGAACTTTACCTGGACCTCGCCCTGGGGAGGGACGTGTCACCCTTGGAGGTTCCCCTGGGTGCCACCTCGCTCAAGATCAAGGTGGACGTGGTGGTGGACGCGCAGCGGATCTCGCAGGTCGAGCGCATCGGGGGTGACCCCCAGTGATCGCTGGGGCGCGCGCGCTCATCCGGGCGGACGGCGGGGGGCGCTTTGGCCTGGGTCACGTGATGCGCGGGCTGGCCGTGGCGGAGGCGCTTCGGGAGAGGGGGTGGGACGTTGGGTTTGTGATGGCTCGGCACCCCTCGTGCCCCTCCGGGGCGGTCCAGTCCCGGGGATTTGAGGTGCTTCTTGAGAGCCCCGATGTGCTGGAGGGTGGCTGGCGGCCCGAAGGGGAGGCGGATCTGCTCTGGATCGACCATCATGAAACTTCCCTCGAATGGATGCGCCAGAGCCGCTTATGGAGCCGGACGATCGGCGTGATCGACGATTTGGCCGAGCGCGCGCTGGAGTGCGACTTGGTGGTCTGCCCGGTTCCTCCCGAGGGTGCGGAGGCGCATTACCGGAAGATGGCTCCCGCCGCCCGGCTTCTTCTGGGGCCCGCCTATGCGCCGATGGCCCCCGGGTTTTCCCTTCGGAAGGGGAGCTGTGCTAGAACCGCGGAGGCGATTCCCCGGCGGGTGGTCGTTACCTTCGGCGGGGCGGACCGGAAAAACCAAACCTGCAAGGCACTGGAAGCGCTTGCCGGCTTGGCGGGGCCGCTCGAGGTGACGGTGGTCGTCGGAGAAGTGAACCCCCATCTCCGGGAAGTGAAGGCGGCGGCCGCGAAGCTGCCGCATACCGCCCGCGTCTTCGTGGACGTGGGGGATATGGCGGCGCTCTTGGCGGATCAGCAGCTCGCGATTGGGGCTGCCGGCGACTCGGCCCTTGAGCGCTGCTGCCTGGGGCTTCCTGCTGTGGTGGTCGTTTGCGCGGAAAATCAACAGTTTGTGGCAGAATGGCTCCGCCGGGAGAGGGCAGCGGAGGTCCTCGGGCCGTGGCAGGAGGTCACCTCCGGTGATATCGCCCGCGCCGTCGATAGCCTGCGGAGCGAGCCCTCTGCCCTGGCCGCGATGGCTGTGAGGGCGTCTGGGTTGGTGGACGGATTGGGCGCCGTGAGAATCGCCGAGGCCCTTGAAAAAATCGCTGTCCTTCGGAAGAATGTCCCCCTTGTTCCTGTGGAGGGAGGCCGGGAATCCTCTTGAGGCCGGCTCCCTGCCCATCAATTTCTGGCACCAGATAACTGGGAAATCAAAAGTGCGCATACCCCCTGCAAAAATCCATTTTTCAGAAGAAGACCGCCAGATCATTCTCGCTCGGATCGAGGAGAGCCTGAGCACGGGCCAACTGACGTTGGGCAAATTCGGCCGCGAGTTTGAGGAGGCCTTCGCCGCGTTTCACGGCGCGGCCCACGCCGTTTCGGTGAGCAGCGGCACCTCGGCCATCGAGATTCCTCTCCGTATCCTGGGAGTTGAGGGGAAGGAGGTCCTGGTCCCGACCAACACCTTCTTCGCCACTCCGGCGGCGGCGCTCCACGCGGGAGCGAAGGTCCGTTTCGTGGACGCCGACCCCGAGACGCTCTCCATCAATCTTGACCATCTGCGCGCATCCATCACCCCCGAAACTGCCGGGGTCATTGTTGTTCACATCGCCGGCGTCGTCACACCCGCGATGCCGGAGATTCGCCGCCTCTGCCAGGAGAAGGGTATTTTCCTCTTTGAGGATGCCGCCCATGCCCACGGGAGCAAGCTGGGTGATCAGTTCGCAGGAACCTTCGGTGACGCGGCGAGCTTTTCCTTCTACCCCACTAAGGTAATCACCAGCGGGGAAGGAGGGATGATTGTCACCAACGACGAGCGCATCAAGAACGAGGCGATGCTCTACCGGGACCAGGGGAAGATATCTTTCACCCAGAACCTGCACGACAAGCTGGGGAGCAACTGGCGGATGAGCGAGCCTCACGCCGCGATCGGCCTTCAGCATCTCAAGCGGCTCGAGGAATTTATCGAAGAGCGCATGCGGATCGCGGGGTGGTATGACGATGTTTTATCCGCCATTCCCGGTATAGCCCCCCTCCCGGTGCCGGAAGAGTGCAGATCGAGCTACTACAAATATATCGCCATGCTGGATGATGGGATTGATCGGGCCCATTTGAAGAAGCGCCTCCGCGAAGAGTTCGACGTGGGGCTAAGCGGGGAGGTCTACGAGCTGCCCTGTCACCAGCAGCCGATTTTCAAGGAAATCGCGGGAGGGGAGTCGTTCCCCTATGCCGAGGATATTTGCCGGCGCCATGTGTGCATGCCGATTTTTCAGGGGTTGACGCAGGATGATGTCTCCTATGTTGCCGAGAGTTTGCGGAAGGTTCTCTCGACGCCCTAAGGGTCTCGGGAAAAGGGAGAGGATATGCGGTGTCTTGTAACAGGTGGAGCGGGGTTTATCGCGTCTCATGTAGTGGACAACCTGAGGCGGAGGGGAATCGAAGTTCGGATCTTTGACCAAAGGCGTTCGGAGCATTCTCCGGACTGCGATCATTTTATCGGGAGTATTCTCGACCTTGAGGCCTTGCGGCTGGCGATGAACGGCGTACACGCAGTCTTTCATCTGGCGGCCGTGGCGGATGTGAAGGACGTTTTTGACGATCCCATCTACGCGGAGAACGTGAACACGCGTGGGACGATTTATGTCCTCGAGGCCGCCCGCCGGGCGGGGGTGAAGCGGGTCATCTACGGCAGCACGACCTGGGTATACAGCGATGCCGAGGGTGACCTCGTTGACGAGAGCGTTTTGATTCCTCCCCCCAAGCATCTCTACACCGCGACCAAACTTACTGGGGAACATTACTGCTGCTCCTATGCCGAGCTCTACGGCCTCGATTACACCATTTTCCGCTATGGCATTCCCTATGGCCCCCGGGCCCGGGACGGAGCCGTCGTGCCGATTTTCGTCTCCAAGGCGCTCCGAGGCGAGCCGCTGACCATCGCCGGTGATGGTTCTCAGTTCCGCCAGTTCGTCTATGTGGAAGATCTGGCGGAGGGAAATGTATTGGGTCTTCAGTCGGTTGCCCGGAATAAGATCTACAATCTTGACGGTGACCGGAAGGTGACCATCCGCGAGATTGCCGAGACGATCCAGCGGATTCTGGGCGACGTGGAGATCCAGTACGTGGAGGGCCGCCCCGGGGACTTCGGAGGCAAGGTGGCCGTTAGTTCGCTGGCGAAGAAAGAGCTGGGCTGGGAGCCGAATGTGGACTTCGAGGAAGGCGTGCGGCGATACATCGAGTGGTTCAAAGAACGCGAGAAGAAGCGCGTGGATGAATGGGACCGCGTGGACGATCTCCTGAAGCGATGAACAAGATGCCGTTGGCAGCACAGGTGGGGACCCGGCACGTGGGATGGGCCGTTTGATGCACGTTCTGGTAATCGCCCCGCACATGGACGACGAGGTGCTCGGCTGCGGCGCTACAATCGCCCGGCACGTAGAGGAAGGCAGCGATGTGGCAGTGTGCATTGTGGCCAATCGGGCCTACGACCACGCGTACGAGGAGGCCCAGATCCAGCGTGAGCGGCAGGCCTGCGAGAAGGCCAAGGAGTGCCTTGGTTACCAGGAACTCTATTACCTGGGTTTGCCGGACGAACAGCTCGACGCTCGGCTGATCGACGTGATCGTTCCCATCGAGAAGGTGTTCGAGGAAGTTTCGCCGGATGTGCTCTATGTGCCGCACCGCGGCGACTACCACCAGGATCACCGCGCTGTTGCGGAGGCGATGCGTGTCGTTGCCCGGCCGTATGCTGCCGCGCGGCCCCGCGCCGTGCGTGCCTACGAAACAAGCTCTTCGACGGGGATGATTCCCGCCGCGACGGACTGGCCCTTTCTGCCCAACTGGTACGTCAACGCCGCGGGGACGCTGGACCGCAAGCTGGCCGCGATGCAGTGCTATGAGACCGAGGGAAGGCCCTATCCGCATCCGCGCTCGCTGGAGGGGATTCGGATCCAGGCCCAGCGCCGGGGTATGGAGGTGGGCCTGGAGGCCGCCGAGGCGTTCATGACGTTGCGTGAGATGTGGTCATGAGAGAAGGCATTTTTTCTTGAGTTGCCTAAGGATGAAGTCTTGACGTCTGGTGGATTGCGCGTTAGTCTTAACCATGACCAATCGTGTCATGTTTAGGCGCCCTGGAGAAGAATTTAAGGTAGGAGTCCTGAGATGGGATTGGTAACGCTGGGGGTCGTTTCGCGGACCCATGATGGTCCGGCCAAGAACCCGAAACGTGTTCTGTTGTTGACCGCGCCGCGTCCTCGTCCAAACTACACGCCCCTTCACTACGGGGACAATCGCGCGCCTCAGGGGCTGGGCTACGTGGCCTCTTTCCTGGAGAAATACGGTCATGAAGTCAAAATCGCTGACTTGTATACTTTCACCTGGAAATACAAGCAGGCTTTGACTGAGGTCACCTCTCCCTGGCGCAAGCACAAGGATGTTGTATCCGGCCGGAACTGGGCACGGACCATGGATGGCGATCTCA
>JAQBZT010000194.1 GCA_027622355.1 bacterium
GAGCCGAAAGCGAATAAACATCAAATCCCCGGCCCCGCCGCCGGGAGGCGGACTCCTCCCGAGGACTTGAAGCTAAAGCAAATACTTCCAAAGCGCCCGGCCCACCAGGCCCAGCGAGATCACAAATAGTCCCGTCCGGACCAGGCGGTAGAACAACTCCTGGTTCAGACGATGGCGCATCCGGAGGCCGATCCAGAACCCAATCAACACGGGGATCAGGGCCAGCACAGCCCGGCCCGTTCCGAAGCGGGTGTACTCCCCCCGAATCGCCAGCATGCTCACCAGTCCCGCAGAGCTCAGCGTGTTGAAGGAATTGAGCAGAAAAATGAAAACCTCCTTGCTCCATCTGAACATCGAAAAATACATGATGCTCACCGGCCCCGGGATGCCCGCCACCCCGCCCATGAAGCCGGCCGCCGCCCCTGCCACGATCCCCATGCAGCCGCGCGTGATCGGGCGAACCGAATCGATCGGGGGGATCAGGCGCTTTCCGGCAAAGTAGGCCCAAACCGTGAGACCGATAAGGAGCCGGATCAAATCCGGATCGCCCGATTGGAGATAAAGAACCCCCACCGGCACCATTAAAATTCCGGTCAATCCGAACAAGGCGACGTTTTTCAGCGTCCGCCATTCCGAAATCCCGATCCGGACGATCGTAATGTTGGTCAAAAACAGGGAAAAAGAGACCGTGACTACGGCCTCCCGCGGCCCCAGGAAGAGCGAAAGAAGCGGCACCGCAAGAATCGGCAGGCCAAATCCGATGACCCCCTTCACAATGCCCGCGAATAAAAGAATTGCCGCTCCGAAAGCCCACTCGATATCACTCATCTAGATGCGCTTTCCTTTCACATCGCGGGAAAATCGGGCCGAATTTCCTTCCGGCCCGCCGGAGCGGCGGCGGGGCCGCCCAAATTGGCTTATCTTAACGCCGAAAAGTTGCTACACTCCATCCAACTTTCATTTATTTATTGAGGTCCGAAATGGCCGAAAAGAAAAAACGCCCCCAACCCAAATTCGCCTGGTTCATCCCGATTGATGGAGACGGTGTGCACATCGGCACCCGGCGCGCCGAGCGCCCCCCCACATTCGAGTACCTCAAGGAAGTGGTGACAGCCGCGGAGGAGAGCGGCTTCGAATACCTGCTCATCCCGACCCGGTTCGCCAACGGTCTTTTCGATGAGCAGGCCCCCCTGGCCGAAACGTGGACCACAGTGACCGCCCTCGCCGCCGTCACGCAGAGAATCGGTTTTCTCATCGCCATCCGGCCGGGATTCATCTCCACCGGGCTCTACGCCCAGATGGTGGCGACGCTGAGCCAGCTCTCCGGCGGGCGCATCAACATCAATGTCGTGCCGGGCGGCATCCAGGGAGATTTCGAGCGCTTCGGAGAGACTTCCGACCACGAGACGCGCTACGAGCGCGCCGAGGAGTTCATCACCGCCCTTCGGGCGCTTTGGAAAGAGCCGGTTCCCGTGAATTTCGACGGGAGGTTCATCCAGCTCAAGGGGGCGCTCTGCTCGCCGGGGCCGGTCGGGACCGGGCCCGAATTCCTCTTGGGCGGCGCCTCGCCGGCGGCGCTGCGGCTCGCCGGCCGCCAGTCCGACGTCTATCTCATCTGGATCCTTCCGCCCGAGAAGCTCGTCCCGCACCTCGAAAAGGCGCGCGCCGAATTCAAGAAGGCCGGCCCGCAAGCCCCGCTTCGGCCTCCGCTCCCACCTCATCGTACGGGACACCGAGGAGCAGGCCTGGGGCGCGGCGGAGGACCTCATCTCCCAGGCCGACACGATCGTGAAAGCCCAGCGGCAGCTGGTCTTCTCCGGCACCTCGATGGTCGGCCAGCGAGCGCAAAGCCAGGTAGTGGAAGATCACCGCATCAGCGAGCGGCTCTGGAACGGCATCTCTACCGTCCGGGTCAACTGCGGGACCGCTCTCGTCGGCACCCCGGCGCAGGTAGCGGAGGAGCTGTTGGGCTACTGGCGGCTCGGGATCGACGAATTCATCCTTTCCGCCTATCCCCATGTCGAGGAGTGCCGGCGGGTGGCCGAAGGTCTGCTGCCGCTTGTCAAGGAAATGATCGCGAAGGAAAGCTAGCGGGCTATTCGCCCTCGAAAGGTTTGCGCCGCACCCGGCCCTCGCCCACGAGCGCCGCTTTCATCAGGATGATCGCCACGTTCGTCACCGGAACCATATGGATGAACTGGTCAATTTTCTTCTCGATGACATTGAGTTCATCATCCGAACACCCGGCACCCCGGAGGGCCGCCTGGCTGGCTTCCACCGGGTGGGGAAATTCCTGCGCCGCGGCCGCCGCCGCTCCCTGGGCCAGACGGACGGTGATTTCGAATCCTTTCTTGCCCCATTCCTCGCGCACAAACGCCCACGCGCGCTCCAGGCATTCGGGGTAGGCCGCCAGCGCCCGCCAGATGTCCGGCAGCCCGGCAAACCCCATCTCCCGGCGGATGCTCGCGAGACCCGCGGCGGCACCGTCTCCCGTGGGATCGAGCGCCGGCACCCGCATGGAAGCTGGCGGGCCCTGCGGCCGGGCTTCCAGATCCCGGGCGAAACCCGGCGCGATGCCGCCGATCTTCAAGCCGTTGAGCGTCCCCTTGAGAGCCGCCGCCAGCATGAGCGTCTTCGGGCTTTCATCGTTGTACAGATCGAAAAGGCCGTCGATCGTTTCAATCTGATCGCGGGAGTAGCCGGCATCTTCGAGTTCTTCTTCCAGATCGGGAACATCTTCCGGCATCGGGGGGATGGTGCGCATGCGGACGCCATCGGCCACGCGATCGAAATAGGATATCGCTGCGTTCGGCCGCAACGCCGCCCAGGCCGCCTCGAAATACGTCTCGTGGACCGCCAGCGCACGGAAAAAATAGCCGACATGCGTGGTGCGCATGACCGCGCGAATATCGGCGTAAATTTCGGACACCCGGCCGGTGGCCGAATCTTCCGGAATTTCCTCGAGCCCAAGTTCCGCCAAGTGACCGCCCTGCGCGCAGAAGGAAAGGAAAGGGAGCCCTCGCCGTTTCAGACCGCTTCCGAGCGAGCAACTCACCCTGCCGCGCACAGTATAAAATCGGCGTCCGCCGGGCAAGGCCGCGCTCCTCCGCGCGGCATCTTCCGGCGGGTTCCGGCTCAGGCCATGACGGTGCTTTCCCTCTTCTTCTCCGCTTTCGCCTTCTTCACCCAAATGATCGGCTCGATCTTCACATTCGAAACGATCGAATTGGAGACCAGGCAATCCTTTTTGGCGAAATCCAGAACTTCATGAGCGAGCATGAGGTCACCGTCCGAGGGGAGCACAATACGAACCCGGATGATGACCTCCGTAAAGAGGAACTTCTTCTCCGGCCGCTCGAGCTTGCCTTCCGCGTCCGCCTCGAAGCTCTCGAAGGCGAGCCCGCGGTGATAGGCGGTCCCGAGAAATGTCGTCATGAAACAGCTCGCGAGCGCGGAGACAAACAGATCCTCCGGGGTCCAGAAGCCTTTGTGGCCCTTGAACTCGGGCGGGGTGGCCACTTGCAGGGGGGGCTTGCCCTTCAGCTCGAGAAGTCCGATGCGCTCGTTCTGCCATTTCACTTTCACAGGGTAGTGATAGACCTTTGAGCGGATGGCCATGGCCAGCCTCCTTTCTGTGGCAACCGCGCGGCGGCGCGCTGGTCTCCCGTTTCCTCTCCCCCGGATAACGTTCAACTTCCATGCCAGAATCGCAAAAAAAATCCTTTAATAAACAATGAGTTAAAAAAATATCCCGCCGCCGCGTCCGGTATGTTGAGGCATTCCGCCCCAACCAGGGCTTTTCGTCCGCAAATCCGCCCACAAAAAGATTCAAATGTCCGAGATGGGAGTATATTAAAACTGTTGGGGCATTTCGCAGAACCGAGGCCGCCGGCCCCTACAGGAGAGCGGACATGGATACCGTCCTTTGGGCAACGTTTCTTTCCTTGGTCCTGTTTGCAATCTACCACCCGCAACTGGGGGAGGCGCTTCACGTCTACTTCCGTTTCCACAGACGGCATCCGCTCAGATGCCCCGAAACGGGACGCCTCGCCTCGGTGAAAATTGACGCCGCCCGCGCCGCCCGGTACGCCCTGAGGGGAATCTGCGCCCTCGAGATCGCAGACTGCACGCGGTGGCCCGGACGATTGGGATGCAATCAGGCCTGCCTGAAAGTTCTTCTGCTTTCGAACGGGACGGCAGGCTCGGCGAATGGGCTTCTCACACGAAATTGAAGAAAGGAGATGCGCAGATGTACGAAAATCCTCTGCTCCTGGTGGGCGCCATCTTTGCTGCCGGCGCGCTTCTCGTGCTGCTGCCGATCGTGCTCATGGTGTACCAGCGCTTCGGCCCCCGGGTTGCGCTCCGCTGTCCGGAAACCGGAATCCTGACATCTCTGCAAGTCGGGGCGGGACGGGCCATGTGGTCTTCGATGTTCGGCGCGGCCAAGCTCCGCATCAAGGATTGCGCCCGCTGGCCCGAGCGTGCGGACTGCGATCAGGCATGCTTGCAGGAGTCGAACCTTCCCCCGGAGCCTGTTGTCGTGCGTCAAGCCTCGGAGGGAATCTTCCGGTAGGCGGACCGTTCAGAAAAAAGCGTCTCCGCTCGCCGGAGGCGTTTTTGCGTCCGCTTCGTTTCGAGGCGCGCTAGCTCTTCGCCTCACCGTCCGGCTCGGGGAACGCCTCCGGCCAGGAAGTGACCATCTCCTTGAGATAGTTCTTCACTTTCCCCGGGTCTAGCTGGACCGACTTCTTGATCTTGTCCACCTCCCCCTGTGCCTCGACCGGAATCCGAATCGAATCCATGAAGCGGTTGAACATGTTGAAAAAACCGCTCATCAGCGTCAGGTCCACCAGCTCGGCCTCGGAAAAATGCTTGCGGACTTCTTCGAACACATCGTCCCGATCGCGCGCGGTGTTTTTCGTCACATGCTCGGCCCATAGCACCGCCGCCCGCTCCCGCGGAGAGAGATGCAGCGATTCCATGTAGTCGTCCGAGCCGATCGCCTCTATCTGCTCATCCGTGATGCCCGCCGCTTGACCAAGCGACGTATTGTGGACCAGTCAGTAGGCGCATCCGTTCAGATGGCTCGTTTTGATGATGACCATTTCCTTGATCTTCGAGGAAAGAAAACTCCCCGCCCCCTCGCGCTGCAACACCGCCCCGAAGGGCAGCAGCAGCTTCGCCACATGCGGGGAGTGCGCCGCAATCCGGTAGAAGTTGGGCACCCGGCCCAGCATCTGCGCGACTGCCTCGTACAAGCGGGCGACATCCCCCTCGGCGTCTTCGGGGGAAATCATGGAAATCCGGGACATCAAAAATCCTCCTGTGTCGCGCTCGTGCGCGGCCAAAAGGCGCGCGGCCGCACCCTATGATTCATTTTCCAGTTCCCGCTCCAGCCACGCCCGAAAGGCGGCCAGCGACTTTCCGCGGTGGCTGATCCTGTTTTTCGTCTCGATGTCCAGCTCCGCCACGGTGCAGCCCATCTCCGGGAGATAAAGCAGGGGATCGTACCCGAACCCCCCCGCGCCCCGCGGCGACGCCAGGACCCTTCCCTCCAGCGTCCCCTCAAAAAGATGATGTGCGCCATCCGGGCGGCAAAAGGCCAGGACGCAGCGGAACCGCCCGCCCCGGCGGGCCTCCACCACCCCGGCAAGACGCTCGAGGAGGAGCCGGTTGCGGCCCGCATCGTCCAGCCCTTCCCCCCCGAACCTGGCCGAGCGCACGCCCAGCTCGCCGGGAACCGCATCCACCTCGATTCCCGAGTCAGCGGCCAGCGCCGCA
>JAQBZT010000195.1 GCA_027622355.1 bacterium
TGTCGGGCATGTTCTCCAGATAGTCCCCCGCGCTCTCGGCGGTGGTGGCCCGCCACCAGCCGGGCAGGAGGATCAGCTCGCTGCCTCTTCCTTCCGCGAGAAGATCGCGCGCGAGTTCCGAGATTTCCGCGAGACGATTCTGTGCCCACAGGCCGTTCGCGCTGGCGAGCCCGGCGATGCCCTTCCCGCCCCGGTGGGCGGAGAGGAGGACCATCGCCGGGGTGTCCGGATGATCGGCGACGTGACGGACCGAGAGCAACCCGCCGTTGCTGTGGCCGATGACGGCGGGCGGGCCGTAGCCCTTCGCCTCGATCCAGGCGCGTGCGTGGTTGTTATCGGCAATCGCTTCGGCGGTGGTCTGGAAGGCGCCGCCCTCGAGCTCGCGGCTGTCCCGCGTGCTGAGGACATCGTGTCCCCTGCGGTTGAAGGCGAGGCAGGCGAGGCCCATCCCGGTGAGGTGTGGCGGGAGAAAGCGCGGGGCGCCGACGTAGAAATTCATGCAGTTGCCGTGGAGGAGGATGGCGCAGCCGGTGATAGCGCTTCCTTCGGGCTCGTAGTACGCCCCCTCGAGGGGGACCGTGTCGGTGGGAACGGAGACCAGCTCGGTGCGCACGGCGTGTGTCCCCTCGATTCGGCTATTTGTAGGTGTAGGGCCGGGCCGGCGGCTTTTTGCTTAGCCGGTTGCGCATGATGCCGAGGGGGCCCATGTCGATCTCGACCAAATCGCCGGGCTGGATCCAGCGATCGATCTCCATCCCGCAGCCGCCGGGGACGGTGCCCGAGCCGAAGAGGTCGCCCGTGCGCAGGTTCTCGTCGCGCGAGGTGTAGGAGATCATCTGCTCGAAGGTCCAGTACATCTCGCCCGGGGTGGCCTCGATCCAGGTTTCGCCGTTGATGCGCGCGGCCATGGGGATCGAAGTGGGGTCGGGCAGCTCGTCCTTCGTGACGATCCAGGGGCCGAACGACCAGCACCAGTCTTTTCCCTTGTAGGGCCCCACACTCATCTGCATCTCGCCCGTCTGGGCGTCGCGGGCGGACCAGTCGTTCAAGATGGCGTAGCCGAGGATGTGATCGGCGGCTTTTTCTTCCGGGATGTCCCTGCCCGGCTGGCCGAGGACGGCGCAGAATTCGAGCTCGAAATCCATCTTGTCGGTGTAGCTCGGCCAGGGGACGACCTCATCCGCGGCCGCCATGTGGGCGGTGCTCGATTTGAAGGCGAGGGGCCGCTCGTACCAGGTCTGGGGGATCTCGAGGCCCATCATCCCGAAGGTTTTCTTCAGGTGGCGCTCGAAGCCGGCGAAGCCGCGAATGAGCGGCGGGTTGGGGATCGGGGCGAGAAGGCGTATCTCATCCGGCCGGTAGATGAGCTGCTCTCCGCGGGGGCCCTGGGCCTCCGGGTTTTCGAGGAGAAACTCGAGGGCGCTCTCGGCCGCCTCGAGGGCGCCGGGGCCCGCGCCCGCGAGGGCGAGCATGTCGGCGGGGAGGATGGCATCCGCTTTCTCCTGGGCGCGCGGGGAGCGTTCGCCCGCCATTTCGGCGGCGAGGGCGAAATTGAGGTCGGCGTAGACCTGGCCGCCGCCGAGTTCGATGACTGCGCCCGCCCGCTGGAAGGGGCCGACCGGGGTTGCGACTTCAAACGTGATGAGTTTCATGTTCGCCTCGCAGATTGTGAATCGTGGGCCGGAAGTCCCTCTTAGTCGAGATCTACCTTGTCCCGCTCGTCGGTCTCGGGGAAGGGGCCTTCCTTGATCTCGATGACCTTGGTGTCGTCCTCGAGGAACACCACCTCGTGGCCCTCCATCATGAGGATGAGATCGTTCTGCCGCAGGATGGGGTCCCCGAGGTGGTCTCCTTCTTTCGTGTAGATACCGACCTTGATCGAGCCCCTTTGCACGATGACGATCTGGTGGCGGGTCGTGTTCTGGGGCCGCTCGTCCACGATGTGGTAGTGGGGGTTGGTGGTGGCGCCCTTCTTGCGGTTGAGGATGATGATCTGGAGCGGCAGCTCGTCCGCCGTCATGTGGGCCTTGGTGTTGCGCTCGTCCTCGATGTCCTGGCCGGCGTAGGCCGTGCGGATGTGCGCCTTGGCTTCTTCGGTGTCAAGATAGGGCGGAAAAGCGGCATAGTCCTTGAAATCACTCTTGATGTGCATGGCGACGATGCGGCCGTCACTCGCCTTGTAGTAGTCCACCCCTTGGCAATCCACTTCGAGCGCCATAGCTTTTTCCTTTCGGTTGTCCTCGTGTTCCGGCGCAGATAACCCGCGCCGGGGCATGATGTGGTAAAAAGGTTCCGATTCGTCAGGGGAAATGTGCCATGCAGGGGAAAGTCCCACAAGCGGCGGCGGGTTTTCTTGCTGCGCACTCTCCTTTTTGCTGGCGTTTCCCGGCATATCAAAACCGGAGGTCAGGCCCATGGTCCGGGGGCTCAGGTGGCTCCTGGGCGCAGTTTTTTTTGCGCTCCTTGTGTTTTTCTTTCTGAACGCGGTATGCCGCTCGCCGGAGCGCCGGGCGGGGCGGTTGGGCCGGTATTTTTGCGGGCAGATGAAGCCCCGGCCCCCAGGGCCCGCTCCCGGCCCTGCGCAAATGCCGGCGCCCTGAGTACGTTTTCTTTTCCTGAGGATGACATGGCGAAAGAGAGTGCAATGACGGATGCGGTTGTCCAGTTCATTCTGGAGACCGGCGATACGGCGGTACCCGAGGAGGTGAAGGCGCTCCACCGCCGGTGTTTCGTGGACGGCGCGGGGCTCATGGTAGCGGGCGCGACGGAAAAGAGCGGCCGGATCATCCAGCAGTACTTGAAGGAAAACGGCGGCGGGCCGGAGGCGCGCATGCTGGGGACGGACAGGACGGTGCCGGCCCATGCGGCGGCATTCGCGAACGGGGTCGCCGGACACTCCATGGACTACGACGACACCCAGCTGGCGGCTCACCCCGATCGCATTTATGGACTGCTGACCCATCCGACGGTTCCGGTCATGGCGGCTTCGATCGCGATGGCCGAGGCCTTGGGTTCATCCGGCGCCGAGCTGATGACCGCCTTCGCGGTGGGCTTCGAGGTGGAGTGCAAGGTGGCCGAGGCGATCAAGCCGGAGCACTACATCCGTGGCTTCCACACAACGGGCACTGTCGGCGCCATCGGCGCGGCGGCCGCCTGCGCGAAGCTGATGGGACTCGGGGAGCATGAACTGCGGATGTGCCTGGGGATCGTTTGTTCGGAGAGCGCCGGGCTTCGGGCGAACTTCGGAACGATGACGAAGCCGTTTCACTGTGGAAGGGCGGCGGAGAACGGCGTGGTCGCGGCCCGCCTGGCCGCCGGCGGCTTCACGGCGGATCCGGCTGCGCTGGACGGCCCGTGGGGCTTTTTCCAGATCATGGGCGGCGGCGCGGACGCGGAGTGTCTCATCGGGAAGCTGGGCAACCCCTGGACGGTGGCGGACCCCGGCGTTTCGATCAAGCCCTACCCCTGCGGTTCGCTTTCGCATCCCTCGATGGACGCGATGCGCGATCTGATTCTCGAGAACGGTATCCGGAACGAGGACGTGAAGGTGGCCCGCCTTGGCACGACCCAGCGCGTGCTACAGCCGCTCCGCTACGACGACCCGCAGAACGAACTCGAGGCCAAGTTTTCGATGAAATACAGTCTGGGCATTCTGCTGCACACCGGGGGCAAGGCCGGAATCGCGCAGTACCACGACGAGGTGGTGAACGATCCCGCCGTGAAGGAAACTCTGAAGAAGATAGAGCCTTTCGTGGACGATGAGATCGAGGCGATGGGCTACGATCTGATCCGCTCGAAGCTGACGATCGAGATGATGGACGGGACGGTACACGAAAAATTCACGGATACCTCCCGCGGCACGCCCAAGCGGCCGATGGACCGGGAGGAACTCTACGATAAATTCAAGGAATGCTGTGGGCTGGTCTACGGGGAAGATCAGATCGCCCGGGCAGAGGCGATGCTCTACAAGGTGGATACGCTGGATAGCATTTATCCGCTGATTGATCTGCTCGGCGAAAGACTGGCTCCCGAAGGTGGAGCGTGATGGTGGCGAAAGAGGCCCAGAGAATTTTCGTGATTTGCGCCGATCTGTTTTTCTCCGGGGGCATCCGTGAAGCGGGCGTTTCGCAAGGTTCCGTGTTCGAGTTTTTTTCATCGGCCGAAAAATTCGAGCAGGCGCTCGATAATTTTCAGGCGGTGCTTTTTCTCGCGGATCTCCATCACCCCAAACTCGGCGGCGAGACCGCATATGATCTGGTGAAGAAGCTGAAGGCGCACCCGAAGAACCGGAGCGCCTACGCCATCGCCTGGGGCGCGCATACGGAGCCCGATCTTTTGAAGGGCGCCGAGAAGGCCGGATTCGACAAGGCGATGCCCCGCTCTTCGTTTGTCCGGGAGATGCCGGCCATCGTGCAGCGGGCGGCGAACCGCATCCGGGCAGGCGGATGAGCGCCGCGCCCCGCCCGAATCCCGAGCCTTTTGAGGGAAGCCTCATCTGGTGGATCGAGGTTCCGGCGAGCGAGCAGTACTATGTCCAGGGTCTTTTGGAGGGATACGATTCCATCGGCTACTACCAGACCCTGGTTCCGGATTATCGCCGGGAAGTCCCCGGCGGCATTTATGCGTTGGCGCGCATTACTTCCACCGAAGGGGGCCGGGAAGAGTTGCGGTTTCTTCTGGATGCGCTGCGGGCTGAATGCGGCTTGAGAGTCCTCGAGGCGGCACCGGAGATTTCCCCCGACGTGCAGCCTGCCTCCGGCGGCGTTTCCGTCGGCGGGGTGGCTCCTTTTTCCGGGTCCGGTTAGCCGAGATCGAAGATATTGCTATTGTTGTCGTAGTTTTTCGTGCGGTAACTTCTGATGTTTCCCAGGTTTTTCAGCGCTTGTCCGATTCGTTGCGTGTTGCGGAATATCTTTTCGGCGCGCTCGCGGCTTGCATAACCCCGCGGAAGTTCATCGAGCAACAGCTGGGTCTGGCCGAGAATGACGGTGAGCGGCTGGTTCAGCTCATGGTTGATGGCGCCGGAAATCTCGGACACTGCCGTGAGTTTTTCGGCCTGGATCAGACGCTCCTGCGTCTCCCGCAGCACCCGGTTCATCTCGCTGAGCGCCTCCGCCCGCTCCCGCAGCTTTCTGTTGAGGTGGACGATTTCGAGTTGGGTGCGCACCCGGGAGAGAAATTCGATTCGGTTGAAAGGTTTGATGAGAAATTCCACGGCCCCGAGGGTCAGGGCCTTTACCCGGAATTCCGATTCGCAAATTCCAGAGATGACAAGAAAGGGAGGGTGCTCGGACCCCGCGCTCTCTTTTTTGCATCTTTGAATGACTTCGAGCCCGTCCATCCCGGGCATCAGGATGTCCAGGATGACGAGGTCGGGCCGGTTTTTGCGGATTTTTTCGAGCGCCTCGTGGCCGTTTTCGGCGCATAACACCTGATAGCCCTCGTTTTTCAGCAATGCGCCGATGATCTCCACCGTGGCCGAGGAATCATCCACCACCAAGATGGTACCTTCGGATGCTTTTACGGGTATCTCCAGGGATAAAACGGTGGTGCTGTTGTTGAGATCCCAGATCGGGGAGAGCATTTGGCTCATGGAAAGATCCTCGTTTCGGCGTGTCCTCAGGAAGAGAAAAAGCACGTTAAGATTATATAGTATAAATTGATATATTATTTCAAGAAATTAAATATATTTCAAATTGTTTGAACGTGGGTGGGTGGGGCCGAAGAGGTTCGTATTA
>JAQBZT010000196.1 GCA_027622355.1 bacterium
TTTTCTTCCCGGCGTTCCGCTCTATGATGCCGTTTCTGTGATTTTCTTTTTCATCCGACCGGCGCGACACCGGACGGCAGGAGGTTTATCCCGATGGCATCAAAGAAAGGTATTTTCGACAACTCGAACTGGAAGACCCGCCCGCCCCGCTACGATGTGGCCGAGGCGCGCATCGGCCGGGTGCTTGCGATCCGCATGGCGCCGGGGGATGATCTGTTCGGCACGACGCTCAAGATCTGCAAGGAAAAGGGCGTCAAGGCAGGCGTCATCGTGAGCGCGGCGGCGAGTTTGCAGAAGGCGGTGCTGCGCAACGTCTGGCAGTTCCCCGATCCGTTTCCCATCAACGATGAGTGCCGCATCTTCACCCCGCTGAACGGCCCGCTCGAACTCCTCCAGATGAGCGGCAACATCACCCAGACCGAAAAGGGCGAGCCCTACCTGCATGCCCATGTGACGATCTCCCTCGGGCGGCCCGAGGCGACCTGCTTCGGCGGGCATCTCGTCGAGGGCTGCACCATCTTCAGCACCTGCGAGCTGATCGTCGCCGAACTGGAGGATGTCGCCCTCATGCGCCTGCTGGACAAGCACACCCTGGTGGGCGAGGTCTTCGGCGTTCCACTGAACGGCAAGACCGACCTGAAGAAAGAGATCGCCAAGCGCAAGGCGCGCCCCAAGCCCAAGGGGGTCAAGTAGCTTGCACGATCAGCTGGCGTCCGTCCTGCTCCTCATCGAGGCGGCCTTTCTCGGCGGCCTCATCGGCATCGAGCGCGAGCGCAGCAATCAGCCGGCGGGCGTTCGGACCCATCTGATTTTGTGTCTGGGCTCGGCGCTGATCATGATCGTCTCCCGGCGCGTGGCCGAGGGCGGGGTCTTCGATCCGGGGCGCATCGCCGCCCAGGTGGTGACGGGGGTGGGCTTTCTCGGGGCGGGCGCCATCTTGCGGATGGGCCCCACCGTCCGTGGGCTGACGACGGCGGCGAGCATCTGGACCACGGCGGGCATCGGCCTCGCCGTCGGGGCGGGCTACCACACCGAAGCCGTCGCGGCCGTCGCGATTATGCTGCTCTCGCTCGGTTTTCTGAAAAAATTCAGTCGGCAGATATCGGGGAAACTCCGGTTCCGCGTGGTGGAGGTGACGGTCACCGAATCCGGAGGCGACAACCATATCCACGATCTGGAAGATCTGATTTCCCGGGAGCGGTGCCAGGTGCGCGAAGTGGACGTCACGCGCGATCTGAACGCGGGGCAGGTTCGCGTCCGCGTCCAGATCGGCATTCCGCGCGATTTCGATCCGGCGCAGATCGCCGATGCCATCATGAAAGAGCCCTGGGCCACGCACGCCGAAGTGCGCTAGGTCGTGACGACGATCTTTCCGATGTTTTTCCGGTCCCCAATCAGCTGAAGCGCCTCGGCCGCCCGCTCGAGCGGGTAGGTGTGGCCGATGGTGAGCTTGAGCTTTCCCTCCCGGATCATGGCGAAGGATTTTTCCGCCGCCTCGCGGATGAGGTGCACGTGGTCGGGGAAGTGGCGCGAGAGATAGTAGCCGATCAGCGCGCGGTTTGATTCGAGTATCTCGAAATCGTGGAATTGGACAGGAACCCCGCTGGCCCTGCCGTAGATGACGCATCGGCCGTAGAGCGCCAGCGCCTCCTTGAAGGAGCGCTCGAGCACCTCGCCGCCGATCGATTCGAGAACCACGTCCACCCCCCGGCCGCCGGTGAGCTCGAGGACCTTTTTCACCCAATCCTCTTTCACGTAGTTGATGGCGGTGGCGCCGAGGGCCGCGACGCGCTCGCATTTTTCGTCGCTTGAGGTGGTGCCGATCACCTTGGCGCCGCGCGCCTGACAGATTTGAATGGCGATTCCGCCGACACCGCCCGCCGCGGCATGGATGAGAACGGTTTCTCCGGGCCGGACCCGGGCGCAGTTGTCGATGATGTGCATGGCGGAGACGCACTGGACGCGGAAGGCGGCGCCCTGTTCGGGTGTGAAGTCATCCGGAAGGGGAGTGAGGGCACCGGTGAGAGCAATCGCGAAATCGGCGAGCGCTCCGCCCCAGAAATTCCCCGCGATGACGCGCTGACCCACTTCCCATCCCTCGACGCCCGGGCCGAGCTTGTCGATGGTGCCGGCGAACTCCCGGCCCATGATGAAGGGAAGGGGCATCTCGTCCACATAACGCCCCTCGCGGATCATGAGGTCGGAGTTGTTGAGGCCGACCGCCTCGATCTTGATGCGGACCTGGCCCGTTTCGGGTTCGGGTACGGGGATGTCCACGAGTTTCATCGTTTCAGGTCCGCCGTGTTTTTCGATCCGGATTGCACGCATGGGTCTACTCCTCCTTCCGGGAGTCCTTGTAGCGCTGGTTCATGCTCTGCGCGATTCCGCCCATGACGGCGGCGGTGAGGTCGAACGTGGCATCCAGCACGTCTTCGGCGATGCCTGCTTTCCCGGCGTCCGCCAGGCGGCGGTCCACTCAGGGCTGGCAGTTGCGGACGATGGCGATCGCAAGCCCGATCAGATTTTTTTCTCTGTCGGTGAGAAGGGAGACGCCGTGGGCGTCCCGGTAGTATTGCCGGAAGTCGGCGCGGCCGGTCATGTGTGCTCTCCTGTCATTTCCCGGCGGCGGCGCTCAGGCCCGGCCGGTGATGGAAAATCCCGCCCAGGTGGCGAGGACGCACCCGGCCACCGAGATAGCGATGTTGGCGGCCGCGGAGCCCCAGTGGCCGTTTTGAAACAGCTGGAAGGTTTCCAGACTGAATGCGGAAAAGGTGGTGAAGCCGCCGAGAACGCCGACGATCACAAGGTGGCGCGTGGGATCAGGCGCAAAGCCTCTCGTGAGGACCAGGGCGGCGATGAGTCCCATCACGAACGAGCCGATGACGTTGACCGATAGCGTTCCGAGCGGCCATGCCCCGCCGCTCCATCGTTGAACGGTGTTGGCCACGCCGTAGCGCAGGGCGCTTCCTGCGGCGCCTCCGAGCGCCACCCAGAGCCAGTTCGGCAAATCAATTTCTCCTTCGAAAAAACCTCCTTTCCGTCCGGAGGCAGGGTGTGATTTCCCTCTCTTTTTGACGCGAATACCGTGCAAATTGGCATTTTTTCACCAGATAGGCAAGCGAAAGGGATTCGTTTCACCCCTGTGCAGTAACCCACATCATCGAGGAATTCCGCCGGATGCCCGATATCTAAACAGGGGGAAGAAATCCCCCGGAACGCGCCGCTCGATTCGATATGGAGGTGACCGGCCATGTTGACGGCAATGGCAATGAGCAGGCTGGGGAAAAACCGGTGGGACCGAATACACAAGAAGACATGCGGGTTCCTGAGGCCGGTGGATATGGGGGGCTACACCTCCCTCGGCGGGAAAAATTATTCCGTGGAGAAGGCAATAAAGATCTACAAGGAAAAGAAGAAAAACCGCAAAGGCGACTATGGGAAATAACGGGCCGCAATAGAACGGCAGCGGACCTTGGGTACAACGAAAAGGGGTTTGTCATGTATCTTTCACCGAAACCCGGCCGCCGCAAGGGTACGACTTGGCTGCGGAGCAGGAAATTCTCGAACGAGTACAAGGCTTCGAAAGAGAACGAGCCGGCGCCTTCGAAAGAGGCGGTTTTCGCCGCAAAGGCAGCAGCCTCTCCGGCGCCCGAGCCGCAGCCTGGAGTAGAGCCCTCAAAAGGCGGACTCGTATTGTTTCTCAGGAAACACATCTTCCGTTTCTAATAATTTTCCCGCCGTTTTCCTTCCCTGGCATACTCTTCTAGAATTCGCTGCATGTGCGCCTCCGGTTTTTCCCGAAATCCAGATGATGCCGGCTGGCGAGGCTCCATCCGCCGCGAGCTCGCCGATCTGTCCAGTCGAAATCTCCGCCGCGGCCTGCGGACGCTCTCGAGCGCGCAGGGTCCCTGTGTCCGGTACGGCGGACGGGAGATGATTCTGTTTGCCAGCAACAACTACCTGGGCTTGGCGGATCACCCGCAGGTGATCGAGGCCGCCGCCGAGGGCGTCCGCAGATGGGGCGCCAGCGCTGCGGCGAGTCCGCTGGTATCGGGCTTCATGGAACCGCATCAGCTGCTCGCGGCGGACCTCGCCGCATTCAAGGGAAAAGCGGATGCGGTGCTCTTCGGCTCCGGCTTTCTGGCCAACGTGGGCTTGATCGCGTCACTGGCGGCCGAGGGCGACGCCATTTTCAGCGATGCACTCAACCACGCGAGCATCGTGGACGGCTGCAGGCTTTCCCGGGCGCGCGTGCACATCTATTCACACGGCGATATGACCGTTCTCGAAGATGCGCTGGCGAAGGAAAAATCCGCCCGGCGTCGCCTCATCGTGACCGACGGAATATTCAGCATGGACGGCAGTCTCGCCCCGCTCGGTATCTTGTGCGACTTGGCGGAGCGGCATGACGCGCTTCTCCTCGTTGACGAGGCGCATGCGACCGGCGTGATCGGACCACGGGGCCGGGGCGCCGCCGCGAAGTTCGGCGTGACGGACCGCGTGGGGGTGATAATGGGAACCCTGGGAAAGGCGCTGGCCGCCTACGGTGCGTTTGCGGCCGCGGATGCGGAAGTGGTGGACTATCTCATCAACCGGGCGCGCTCGCTCATCTTCTCGACCGGGCTCCCCCCGGCAGTGGCCGAGGCCGCCCGGGCGGCGCTCGAGATCGCCGCGGGCGAGGAAGGGGAGCGCCGCCGCCGCAACCTCCGTGTGCTCTGCGCCCGTTTCCGGCAGGGCGCACGGCGGATTGGTTTTGATCTCGATGAAAGGAATGAAGCGGATGAAGTGCCGATTTTTCCCTTGATCGTGGGCGATGAAGAGCGCGCGCTGAAACTGGCCGATCACTTGCTCGCCGCAGGGATATTCGCGCTCGCCATCCGGCCCCCCACCGTCCCGCCAGGGACCTCCCGCATCCGGTTCACCCTCATGGCCACCCACACCGAGGCGCAAGTGGACTTGGCGCTCGGAGCACTGGAAGCGGGCGTGAACAAACTCGGTCTTTTCTGAAGCCTCCCCAGCCGCTGCCGAATGTCATGATTTGTCCGTTTTCTCAGGATATCCGGCGGGAAATTGATGCTGAAAAGTTGGGACAGGCATATTCCCGGATTTTCCACCGAAGAAATTATTCCATTTTCCAGAAAAAAATTCCGGCGAATTGGAAAAAATTTTCAGCCGGAAATGTTCCCGGGGAGATGCCGCCCGCCCGAGCCTTTCCCTGTTTTTTCGAGAGTAGACGGCTGGAAATTCGATCTTCGTGAACGTTTCGCTTTCGGTAAGGAATATTATGGAAGCCATTTGCATTATAGGGAATGAGTAGCTACTGCAGAGGAGAGAGAAATTCAGATCATTCAGTGCGGTTTATCAGACAAGTGATTTTTTCATTCAAACGAACGTTTAAAGAGGAAGGTGATTTTATGAAATCGACAAAACTTTTTTATGCGATGGTGATTTCTTTCATGTTTGCGTTGGCCGCGACGCCCGCTCTTTCGGCAAACAGAGACAGCGGCGACAGCCAGGTGGGGAAGAACCCGTGCAGTTACAAAAAGGGAACTTTCAAGGAAAAGAGCGGCGATGAATACAAGAAGGGCGCTCTGAGTGGCAAGGACGCCGGCGACAGCGAGACGGGGATGAACCCCACCAAGTACAAGAAGGGAACTTTCAAGGCGAAGAGCGGCGATGAATACAAGAAGGGCGCTCTGAGTGGCAAGG
>JAQBZT010000197.1 GCA_027622355.1 bacterium
AACGTCCCCCCCGTCATCAGCACGTTTGATGAAAACGCCCTTGAGGCTGCCATCACGCTGAAGGAGTCGCACGGGGGCAAGATCACGGTCATCACCATGGGCGAGGACAAGGCGCGCGATTCGCTCAAGAAGGCGCTGGCCATGGGTTGCGATGAAGCCGTCCTTCTCGCGGACGCGGCGTTCGAGGGTTCGGATGCCTTCGGCGTTGCCCGTGCCCTCGCCGGCGCCGTGAAGAAGCTGGGCGGCTTCGATGCCATCTTATGCGGGCGCCTGAGCAGCGACTGGAGCTACGGGGCCACGGGGCTCGGCCTGGCGGAGGCGCTTGGCCTCCCGAGCGTGAGCCAGGTCCAGAAGATCGAGGTCATGGACGGGAAGCTCCGCTGCGAGCGGGTCGTCGAGGACGGCGCCGAGGTCATCGAGGTGGACACCCCCTGCCTCCTGACCATCAGCAACGAGATCAACAACCCGCGCCTCCCCTCGGTCAAGGGCATCCTCACGGCCTCGCGAAAGCAGATTCCGGTCTGGGGAGCGGCCGACCTCGGCATCAGCCCGGACGTGGTGGGGGCCGGGGCCGTGCAGATGGAGGTGACGAAATTCTTCAAGCCGGTCTTCACCGGCTCGTGCGAAATCATCGAAGGCGAAACCCTCGAAGAGGCGGGAGAGAAGCTCGCCCTCCGTCTCCGTGAAGACAAGATTCTGTAGAAAGGAGTGTTCCCGGAAATGGCAACGAACGACATTCTGATTCTGGCCGAGCGGGCGGGTGATCGCCTCGCTTTGGTGAGCAGCGAACTCTGCGGGATCGGCCGCAAGCTGGCGGATGAAAAGGGGGGAGCGCTCCAGGCCGTTCTTCTGGGCGGCGCCGGCACGAAAGAGCTGGCCCAGGGGCTGATCGCGCTGGGCGCGGACAAAGTGTACGCCGCCGAGGCGGATTTGCTCTCCACCTACACCAACACGATTTATACCGACGTGCTCGACGGGGTGCTCGCCCAGATTGACCCGGCCATCTTCATCGCGGGCAACACCTCGACCGGCCGCGACGTCGCCCCCCGCCTCGCCTTCCGGCGCGGGGCCGGCTATGCCCACGACTGCACGGACCTCTCCCTGGACGGCGGCAAGCTCGCCGCCGTCCGCCAAGTCTACGGCGGCGGCGCCGTCAGCCATGTCCGGGCCAGGGGCGATGGGCTGGCCGTCGCCTCCCTTCGGCTGAAAACCCTGCCCGCCGCGAGCATTCAGGAGGGACGCTCGGGCGAGATGGTCGAGGTGGAGGTTTCGGTGGACACGGGGCAGGTCAAGATGAAGTTCGTCGAATCGAAAAAGATCGAGTCCGAGGGCGTGCGCCTGGAGGACGCGGAGATCGTCGTCAGCGGGGGGCGCGGGCTGGGCGGACCGGAGAATTTTGCGCAGCTCCATGAGTTGGCCAAAGTTCTCAAGGCCGCCGTGGGCGCGAGCCGCGCCGCGGTGGACGCGGGCTGGGTGCCCGCCCAGATCCAGGTGGGCCAGACGGGGAAGATCGTGGGGCCGAATCTCTATATCGCCGTCGGAATCTCCGGGGCCATGCAGCACATGGTGGGCGCGGGCCCGAGCAAGAACATTGTCGCCATCAACACCGACCCGGACGCGCCCATCTTCCAGCGGGCGCGCTACGGCGTGGTGGGGGACTACAGAAAAATCCTCCCGGCCTTTACGGCCAAGTGCAGGGAGTTGCTCGAAAATTGAGCGGGCCGCCCATCACACGAACGGCTGATAGGCCCACACCACGCGGCCCACGATCCGATCCTCCAAGCTCTCGCCGCTGAGATCGGCGAAGGTGACTTTCTCGTCCCGGTTCTCGGGGATGAGCCAGAGGCGCGGGGGCGTCCACTGAAGGCGCTTGAGGGTGCAACCCCCCGAGTCGTCCCGCACGGCGTATATCCCCGAGGGCGTGATTGCCTTGTCCTGCCGGTCCACGACCACCACCGCCCCCGGCTGAATCAGGGGGAGCATGCTCCGCCCCACCTCGCGGTTGACCCGGATGGCGACCAAATCTCCCCGGCCCGTTACCTGGGAAACGTGGATGAGGGCGTACTCCTCGATGGCCTCTTCGACGATGCGGGCGCTTCCGGCCGCGATGGAGCCCGAAACGAGCGGAACGGCCTGGAAGTCTTCTGCCCTGACCCGGCCCGGGCCCTGGATGTTTTCCGAGATTCGGAGCTGAACGTCGATGGGACCCGCCGTGGGCCTCGCCTCTGCGCCCTCGCGCCCCAGAAGCCAGTCCACCGAAACATCCAGCGCTTCTGCGATCTGAAGGAGGCGGCCCGCACTCGGCTCGTTCGCCCCCTCTTCGTAGCGATCGATATTCGCCCAACTGAGGACAGAGGCTTCGGCAAGCTGGTTGCGGTTCCAGCCCTTCCGGGTACGCGCCTCGGCGATGCGGGCGCCGACTGAGGTAGATGGGTTTTTATTGGGCACGATGCGCCTACGCTTTCGCCCCAAATTTGGGGAGGGAAATAAAGGGCATAAACCCGGAAAACCAGAGGTTGAACTATTTGCAGGATTTATGTTACCACCACCGAGAACGGAAGAAAAGCGAAAATCCGCCTTCCAACGATCCCCCCCCCCAAAAAAATCAAGGCGCTATTTATTCCTCCAATATGGCCACTGCCCGTACGGGAGAGCCCGTGCCGCCCCGCCACTTCAGCGGCAGGCAGATAAACCGGAACGGCCCGGCCCCCAGCAGTTGCTCCAAATTGCACAGACTCTCCAGGTGCGTGATGTTGCGCTCGTAGCAGACCTTGTGGACCAGAGCGTTCACATCGCCGGCCGGGCCGGGGCGCATCGAATCGATCCCGAAGTGGACGAGACCCTGATCGGCGATCCACTCGGTGGCGGGAATGTTCACGCCGGGGTTGTCCGTGTTGTAGGCCGGGGTTGGAAAGGTCCGCTCGTGATGTCCCGTGCAAAGAAGCAGGGTGCCGCCCTTCTGCGCCGGATGGCCCGATTTCTTGACCGCCGCCGCCAGATCCTCGGGCGTGATCTCTTCTTTCGGGGCCTTGTGGCGCAGATCGATGCAGGTGCCCATGACGTAGCAGTTCTCCAGAGGGTATTCGCCGATGGGGGTTCCCTCCGCGGAAAAGTGCCGGGGCGCATCCAGATGCGTGCCGCCGTGATCGGGCATCGTGAAGTACATGACGCTGTTTCCGTGCACGTTTCCCGAGTCGGCAAAAGCTTCCTCGTGCGTCTTCCAAACCCCGTGGATGATGGGCGGCTGGCCCGGATACTGCGGCGTCCGATGGTACAGCTCCCGGCTCAAATCGATAATCTTCGGCATCTTTTCTCTCCTGTACGGCTTTGCCCCAGTGCAACAGCGGCTTCGAATATAAGTGCAGTGGCCGATATGTACCCCAGCCATCCGAAATGGTAAAGTCCGGTCCCGCTTCACCGGAACCAGCACCCTTTCCGCCCGGAAACTTATCGGGCGGCGAAACCGACAATCCGGAATGGAGAAAGAATCGTGGCGGCACCGCCGGTCAATTTGCGCGGAAAAGTGGCCTGCGTGACGGGCGGCGGCACCGGCCTCGGCCGGGCCATCGCCCGCGCCCTGGCCGAGGCGGGAGCGGACCTGGCCATCATCGGCCGAAGGCCCGAGCCCCTGGCCGAAACGGCCAAGGCGTGCGAGGCCTACGGGGTCCGGGCGCGCCCTGCGGTCTGCGACATCACCGACTCGGGCCGCGTGGACGCCCTTTTCGATCAGATTCAGAGCGAGCTGGGCGGCCCCCACATTCTCATCAACAACGCGGGCATCTCGCGGCAATCGCCCATCCTGGAACTTGAAAACGAGAACTGGGACGACACGCTCGCGACAAACCTCTCCGCCGTCTTTTATTGCTGCCGGGCGGCCGGGCGCTTCATGGTTCCTGCCCGGGAGGGCAAAGTCATCAACATCGGATCGAGCGCGGGAAGCCGGGGGCGCCCCAATCAGGTGGCCTACGCCGCCACCAAGGCGGGAATCTCAGGCTTTACGAAGGCGCTTGCCGTGGAGTGGGCCCCCTACAACATCCAGGTCAACTGCCTGGCGCCCGGCCGGTTCGCCACCGAGATGACGCGCGCGCGCATCGGGGACAAGGAGGCCAACGAGTGGTTTCTCCGAACCGTCCCGATGAACAGAAATCCCGAGCCGGAGGAGATCCAGGGGCTCGCGCTCTTTCTCGCCAGCGATCAAAGCAGCTTCATGACCGGCCAGACCATCTATCTCGATGGCGGAAGTTCCGCCATTTGATCAAATACTTAAAGGAATACCCTTCAAGTAATTTCTCTGTCTATGTCGCGGTCTACCGCCCCCTCGCCCCGCCCATGGCGTGCACCACCCATGCGATCACAAAAAAAAGCAGGTGGTTGTACAGACCATGGCCCCCGCCGGTGTTCAGCGGCCAGAACGTGGCGGGTAGCTCCTTGAACGAGAGGATCGCGATGGTGATCTGGATCGCGGGCGGCGCGATGGCCGTTGTTACCCATCCGAGCACCAGCACGATCACCAGAGCGGTAATCCGGCGGGTGGAAACCGACCGAGAGAACGGAATCAATGTCACCAACCCCACGAGGAAAGCGTAGGAGAAGCTTACCCCCAGATGCACCACCCATCCGACCAGAGCGGGGGACAGCGAATAGCCGCCTCCCTTCACCACCTGGCCGCCGATAAACGCGGTGATGGAGTTCCCTTGGAGCTGCACCTGATAAAACCAGAACACCACGGCTCCGATGACCGCCGCAACAATCGTCCTTCCGATAAAACCCTTCATCGCCCTTCCCCCTTCCGGCTCTGATATCCGCGAGATAAAAACATGAGTCTCGGGCCCGGCGAACGTTACAGCAAAAGCCTCCCTACATAAAGTACTTCCGATTCGTCATGTCCGGGTAGAGTTTCTGCACCCACTGGGCATATCCATTAAAAAGCTGGGTGGGCCGCTCTTCCCAGTTGTAGCGGTTGCCGCGGGCAAGCAGACGCTCGCTCGCCTGCGACCAGCGGGGATGATCGAATTTGGGGTTGATGTTCGCCCAGAAGCCGTATTCACTCGGGGCGGCCTTTTCCCAAAAGGTGCTCGGTTTTTTGTCCGTGAATTCGATGGAGACGATCGATTTGATGTTCTTGAAACCATACTTCCAGGGTACCACCAGACGGAGCGGAGCGCCGTGCTGCTTCGGGAGGGGGTGGCCGTAAATCCCCGTCCCCAGCATCGCCAGCTCGTTCATCGCCTCCTCAATGGTCAGACCCTCGACATACGGCCAAGGATACCAGAGCCGGAGCTGGCCCAGCGCCACCTTCCGGTTGAGGAAGGTGGTCAGCTTGACGTATTTGGCCCCGCTCTTGGGCTCGACCGCCTTGATGAGCGCCGAGAAGGGAAAGCCCGTCCAGGGCACCGCCATCGCCCAGGCCTCGACGCAGCGGAAGCGGTAGAGACGCTCCTCGATGGGCATGGCGCGGATCAGATCGTCAATGTCGAACTCCCGGGGCTTATTGACCAGCCCGCCCACCTTCACGGTCCAGGGACGGATCTGGAGCCGCTGCGCCAGCCAGTAGATTCCCTTCGTGCCGCCGAATTCGTAAAAATTGTTGTAGTTCTCAGAGACCTTCTCCTCGGTGATCGGCCGGTCGAGCTGGAAAGCAGGGTTGCGCTTCGCCGGATACAGATCGAGCGTCTTGTCGGGGGGAT
>JAQBZT010000198.1 GCA_027622355.1 bacterium
CCGGGAAAAGGTTTTTCACGGGGTCAATTCCCCGCTGCCGATGGTGGCGATTTTTCTGGCGAAAAAAATGCACGCGCCCGATTGCGTGCTGGTCGAGGTCGCGGGGTCGGTCGATCCGCGTCCAAGGACGCTTCCTTTCAGCACAAACGACCCCGAACTTTGCCACGGCGCCGCCGCCATTTTCTCAAATGCCGACACTTACGATCTCTTCGCCCGCGGCGGCATCGATCTCCTTTTTCTCGGCGGCGCGCAGATCGACAAGGCCGGCCGCGCCAACATGAGCTACATCGGAAATCCCGCGGCCCCGAAAGTGCGCCTCCCGGGCGGGGGCGGGGGCGCCGTCATCATGCCCCAGGCGGGCAGGACCATTATCTGGAGAGCGGCGCACGACACCCGCATTTTTGTCCCCCACGTTGATTTCGTCACGCAGAGCGGCAACCTCTCCCGGGTGATTACGCCGCTCGCCGTCTTCACCCGGAAAGAGAGCGGGCTCGAACTGGAAAGTGTCCACGCCGGCCACACGGCAGAAGAGGTGGCCGGGCGAACCGGCTTCCTCTTGGACATGTCCGGGCCGGTGCCCGAAACCCCGCCGCCGACCGCGGCGGAAATGAGGGCACTCGAAACGGTGGACCCCCACCGCGTTCGCGATTCGGAATTTCCCGCATTGGCCCGTACGCCCAGATAGCCGGATTCACTTTTTGACTTGACCGGATCGAGAGGGCGTTTCATCCTGAGCAAACAACATCTTCACCACGATTTTTCTGCCCGGAGGATCCCATGTCCCAGCAGCTCATCGAGAAGTTTTGCAGCTACTCTACCTGCCAGGTGGCGGACGCATTCGACAAATTAAAGATCAAGGGACATATGCCCGACATCATTCTCCTCTCTCCCGATGCGGAACACCGGATGGCGGGCCCGGCCCACACCGTCCAGATGGTGCCGGCAGGCGGGGCCGCCGTCCCCAAACTGCCGGGACACCACGTCGACTCAGCGCTCCCGGGAAGCGTCATCGTGATTTCCTCGCCCCCGGGGACAACAACTGCGAACTGGGGCGGCCTCATGAGTACAAGAGCCAAGGCAATCGGGATGGCGGGCGCCGTGATCGACGGCCGGGCACGCGACATCGAGGAACATCGGGCGATGGGCTTCTTCGTCTTCGCGAGAGGGCTTTCCGTGCACGGAAGCGGGGGCTACACCACACCGGCCAGTGTGGGCGCGCCGGTGACCTGCGGAGGCGTAACCGTCCGGGAGGGAGACATCATCCTGGGTGATGTGAACGGGGTGGTCGTCATCCCGCAGGATCGGGCCGAGGAGGTCCTCGCGAAGGTAGAGGAATTGGCCCGAATCGAGGAGCGGATGACGGCCGATCTGGAAGGGGGCGCCACCATCGCGGAAACCTTCAAAAAGCACCGGGGGTAAGGATTTGCCTCTCCGAAACACCAGAGGCAAAGTCTGTTTCCTAAATGCCCCAAAATTCAGTAGACTGCGCCCGATAGATGGGGGGTAGTCCGGCCACCGGCTTTGTGCTTTCCTTGTGGCCCAGATACGGATGGCTAAGTTCCAAAATGGCCGAGAAAAAAAATCCAAAAGGGAATGGCGTATCCTCCCAGCAGAAACTTCGCGTCGGATCGGGCGGCGAGGAAGGGGGGAAAGGGCATGTCAAACTCCGTCCGATTTCCCTGTCCAACCTCCCCTGGGGCATCGACGCCCCCGTGGACCTCTACCAGCGGCTCGGCCAGGATCTCTCTCTTCTCTTCCGCAGGGGCCAGGACCTTGCACCCGAAGCCTACCGCGAGATATCCAGCAACACCCAAAAGCTCTACTACGACAGCCAATCGCTGGTAAACTGGCAAACACTCGTCGACAACAACCTTACCTCCATTCTTAAGACCCCCCTGGCGACCGAGGCAAAAGCAGCCGTCGCCTACGGCTCTGCGGCCCGGACCACGCAAAAGATGTTTTCGGAATTCGACGAGGAAGGTTATGAAACGGCCGGTGGCACCGTCGAGGCCATGAACGAACTGATGAACGAGCCGGCCGCCATGGAAAGCTTCTTTCAGCTGACCATTCACGACTACTACACCTACACCCACTCCTTACACGTCTACATTTACGCAACAATGCTGACGCGCTCGATCATCGGCAGCGAAAACACCGCAATGCTCAAGGACCTGGGCGTCGGCTACCTCCTCCACGATATCGGGAAAAAAGACATCAGCACCGACATCCTGAACAAGCCCGGAAAACTGACCGACACGGAATTTGACCTCATCAAGAAACACCCGGAAGACGGCTACCGGTTTTTGACGGAAATCGCCGGAAGCCTCTCGGAGGAAGTCACCCAGATCGTTCTCCAGCACCATGAGAAGTGCAACGGCAAGGGCTACCCCAAGGGATTGACCGATCTGGAAATCGGGCGCTACGGAAGAATCTGCGGCATCGCCGACGTGTACGATGCCCTGACGACCCGCCGCTCCTACAAGGAAGCTCTCTCGAAAATGACCGCCTTCACGATCATGCAGGACAGCGACGGCCACTTCGATTCGAAAATGCTCGATCGCTTCATCCGCCTCGCCGTTCAGTACATCGAATAGGAACGCCGCGAACAGAAATGCCGCTCCCGGCAAAAACTCCGCCCCGAACAAACAAGCAGCCATGATGCGAAAAAAACCGGAACCCCTTTTTCGCCTGCTCGTCCTGGGGCTTCTCGCTCTGGCCGGGTGCGCCGCGGCGGACCCCGTGCCCGTCCGCACGAATCTCCCCGCGGGCGAGTTCCGCGGCCTCGCCTCCTGGTACGGCCGCACGTACCACGGAAAGCCCACCGCCAGCGGCGAGCCCTACGACATGGAAGCCCTCACCGCCGCCCACAGAACGCTTCCCTTCCACTCCCGCGTCCTCGTCCGCCGCACCGACACGGGCCGCGCCATCGAGGTCCGGATCAACGACCGCGGCCCCTTCTTCTCCGGCCGCGTGATCGACCTCTCCCGTAGGGCCGCCCGCGAACTCGCCATGATCGGCAAGGGCACCGCCCCGGTGCGCCTGGTGCCCCTCTACGTCCCCGCCGAGAGAAACGTGCGCTGGAAGATTCTCGCCGGCCCCTTCCCGAGCCGCCGCGCGGCCGAGCGCTTCGCCTCGGTCATGAACAACAGGCAGGGGAAGGTCTCGAAAGGATGGGACGGGGACATGGCCCGCTACCGCGTCCAGCTCAACCGCTTCTCGGACCGATGGGACGCCCAGCGCACCCTCTCCCGCATCCGGGGTGAGGGCCACCAAGGCTACCTCATCCGCAGCCGCTGATCGCTCAAGCCGCTGACTGCTCAAGCCGCTACTGCTCAAGAGCTCCCATCGGCGCCGGCGGGCCGGAGTGCCGCCCGCACGGCATCGGGATCGGTCATCGGCGCCCGGCAGGCGTAGTTCTCGCACAGATAGACCGTGGCCGCCCCGCCCTCGGCCCGCTTGCCCCGCAGCAGCGGGATCGTGTCTTCCGCCTCATCCTCCGCCGCCCGGAAGGCCAGCACCTTGTTCGGGACGAACGCCGAATCCACCGCGCGCAGCGCCGCCCGGGTGTCCTCCCCCTCCGGCGCGCCCACCAGGGCGATCTCCACCGGCGGGTGGAGCCGGAAGTCGAGCGCCACCAACATCATGTGAAACGCCCCCGGCGCCTGGTCCAGATACTGGCCCCAGGCCCGGATGACCTCGGCCGCCATCCCGGAGAACTTCGCCTCCCCCGTCAGCACCCCGAGGCGCATCAGGCCGAGCGCCGCCATCGAATTCCCGCTGGGAATCGCGCCGTCCTGCGCCGTCCGCTTGCGGACGATCAGCTCCTCGTGATCGTTTGAGGTGAAGAAGAAGGCCCCGCTCTCCGCGTCCCAGTACCGAACGCGCATCTCTTCCGCCAGAGCCTCTGCCTCCTTCAGCCACTTCATCTCGAAGGACGCCTCGTAGAGATCGATCAGCCCGCAGAGCAGAAACGCGTAATCGTCCAGATAGGCGTTCAGCTTGCTCTCTCCCGCCCGGTGGGTGCGGAGCAGCCCCTTCTCCCCGCGCATCTTCCCGAGCACGAACGAGGCCGCCCGCCGCGCCGCCTCGACGTAATCTCCCCGCTCGAGCACCCTTCCCGCCACCGCCATCGCGCCGATCATCAGCCCGTTCCAGCTCGCGAGAACCTTGTCGTCGAGCCCCGGCTTCACGCGCTTCTCGCGCGCCTCGAAGAGCTTCTGGCGCGCGCGCTGGAGCGAATAGAACAGATCTTCCTCGTCGATCCCCTCCTCCTCCATGAAGGCCTGGGGCGGCTGGCGGATGTGCAGGATGTTCTTCCCCTCGAAGTTCCCCTCCGGGCTCACCCCGTAGAAGCGGCAGAACAGCCCCCCGTCCTTCTCCCCGACCGCGGCCGCGATCTCCTGCGGCGTCCAGACGAAGAACTTACCCTCCTCGCCCTCGCTGTCCGCGTCCTGCGCCGAGTAAAAGCCGCCCGCGGGCGCGGTCATCTCGCGCAGGGTGTAGTTCAGCGTGTCCTCGGCGATCGAGCGGTAGAACGCGTTGCCCGTCGCCTGATAGCCCTCCAGGTAGACCTTGGCCAGCAGCGCGTTGTCGTAGAGCATCTTCTCGAAGTGGGGCACCAGCCAGATCGCGTCCACGCTGTAGCGGTGGAAGCCGCCCCCCAGCTGATCGTACATCCCGCCCAGCGCCATCCGCTGGAGCGTCAGCTCCACCATCTTGAGAAGCTCCTCCTCCCCCGTCCGGCGCCACTGCCGGAGGAGCAGCATCAGCGCCATCGAGGGGGGAAACTTCGGCGCGCTCCCGAACCCCCCCCAGCTCCGATCGGCGCGGCCGCGAAGCTCCGCCACCGCCTTGTCGATCACCTCCTGGCCCGGCAGCGCCTCGCTCGGGGCCACCGCGGATATCTGCCGGATGGATTCGGTCAGCTTCCCCGCGTTGTTCTCGAGCTCACCGCGCCTTGTCCGGTAAATCTCCGCCACCCGCAGCAGCACCGACTTGAAACCCGGCCGCCCGAATTTGTCCTCGGGCGGGAAGTACGTCCCCCCGTAGAAGGGCCGCAGGTCCGGGAAGAGGAACACGCTCATCGGCCAGCCCCCCTGCCCGGCCATCATCTGGACCGCCTCCATATAGATGGCGTCCACGTCCGGGCGCTCCTCGCGATCCACCTTGACGGAGACGAAGTACTCGTTCATGAGCTCGGCGATCGCCTCGTTCTCGAAACTCTCGTGCGCCATGACGTGGCACCAGTGGCAGGCCGAATAGCCCACCGAGAGGAAGATCGGCTTGTCCGCCTCGCGCGCCTTCCGGATGGCCTCCTCCCCCCAGGGGTACCAGTCCACCGGGTTGTCCCGGTGCTGGAGCAGATAGGGGCTCGTCTCGTTCGCGAGGCGGTTCGTGGGGAGCTCGGACATGCAAACCTCTTGGGATGGAGGGAATCCAGCGGGCAGTGCGCACCAGGAAGATTGTTGGCGATGGCCGATCCAGCGTCAAGCCTCCGTCTCCAGCCGCTCCGGCGGTAGGCCCGCTCCCAGCGGCGGGGCCGCTCCCGGCGGCGGGGCCGCTCCCAGCGGTTCCGGAGAGGACGCTCCGGTTCCCGCCGCCTCCTTTTCCTCCACTCCTTCTTTTTCTTCCACCTCCGCCGCCGCCGCTTCCGCTTCCTCC
>JAQBZT010000199.1 GCA_027622355.1 bacterium
GTGCGGCGGAAAGACGCGGATCGCGTTGGTGGTGCAAAGGCCCACCATGCCGCTTTCCAAGGCCATTTCCGCGTAGAGGGCGGCGGCGCCGAAGTGGTTGCTGTTCTTCACGATCACAACGCCGACGTTGTGCGCCTCGGCGCGCTGGATGCACTCCGCCATGGCGCGCCGGGCGACCACCTGGCCCATGCCGTTGTCGCCGTCGAACAGTGCGAGGGCGCCTGCGTCCTTTTCGACTTTCATCCGGGGCCGCGCGTTCACCCAGCCCGCCTCGATGCGGGGGATGTAGTTGGGGATGCGGATGACGCCGTGGCTGGTGACGCCGCGCAGCTCCGCCTCGACGAGGGTGTCGGCCACCCAGGCGGCGTCATCCGCCGGGAGGCCCGCCTTTTCGAAAAGTCCCGAGACGAATTTCCGGAGCGTATCGGCGGAAAGAGTTTGGCTCATGTGCGCACTCGCTGAAGAAGGTAGGCGCGTCCGCGCCGGATGTGTTCGCCCCGATCCACTTCGCTGAGAAAGTCCATGCGCGAAATGGACCAGCGATCGACGGCCGGGAGCGGGGTGATCTCCCAGCCGGGGGCGCCCCGCAGCGCCGCCCCGCCGGTGAAGCCCTCCCCGGTCTGGACGATGGCCAGGTAGGCCCCGACGCCGGGAGCGCGCAGAACTTCCTCCTCCGCCCCCGCATCAAACGGCAGCCAGGAGGAGAGCACAAAATCGGGCCGGTATCGCGCGAGCGCCGCCGCGGCGCCGAGCGCCTCGATGTCCTCGCCCCCCTTCGGGTCGGTCATCCGTAGAGAGATGCCGCGCGTGCGGAGCATGCGGCCGAGCGTGCCGCACCCCGCGCCCAACTCGAGGGGAAGCTCCGGGCCCATCTCGCGGATGGCGTCCGCCAGGGCATCTGTCCATTCCCGGGTGGGGAACTGGTAGATGCCGCGCGCCTCGCAGTAGGCGAGCCAGCCTTCCCCTCGCTCCTCGCGCGCGAGGCTGACGAGCGCTTCCTCGTAGGCGGGAAGCGTCATCTCAAACGCTGGGCCCGATGCGGTTGATCGCAAATGCGTTGTCCTCATGGAGAATCTCCGCCTTGGTCATCTTGCCGCTCGCCACATCGAGCACCTCGTTGTAGAGGCGGAGCCCGGCCGTCTCGATGGGGGTGCCCTCGAAGATGTCCGTGACTTCGACGTCGGTCGTATCGCGCTGGAGTCTCGCCGAGACCGGATTTCCGGTGACGCGGATGGTGCTCATCAGCGGATGGTTGATGGTGTGGCCGCCGCCGGTGGAGAAGATGAGCACCTGGGCGCCGCCGGCGCAGATGCCGGTGATGGACTCGCCGCCGTGGCCGGGGGTGTCCATGACGTGCAGCCCGCTGGTGCGGCTCGCGCGCTTGGCCCAGGGGATCACGTCCACGATGGGGGCGGTGCCCGCCTTCTGGATCGCGCCGAGGGATTTTTCCTCGATCGTGGTGAGGCCGCCCTCCATGTTGTCGCCGGTGGGCTGGCTGCCGCGCAGATCGACGCCGCAGGCAAGGATGCGCGCTTCCATCTCCTCGACCATCTTCCAGATTTTCTTGCCGAGTTCCGGGCGCACGCAGCGCGAGGCCAGAACGTCCTCGCCCCCCATCATCTCGGTCGTCTCCGCCAGCAGAGCGCGCCCGCCGAGACGCACCACGTTGTCCGTCACCCAGCCGGTCGCCTTGTTGTGGGAGAGGCCCGAGGTCGTGTCCGAGGTGCCGCAGTTGAGGCCGAGCAGCAGCTGGCTGACCGGCACTTCCGCTCTCCGCTCGTTCGTGATCTCGCGGAGCATCTCCATCCCGATGCGGGTGGCCTTGGCGGTGGATTCGATCGCGCCGCCGCTCAACCGGATATTGACTGCCTCGACGCGTTTTCCGCTCTTGGCGATGGCGTGGGCGATCTCATCGGCGGTGCAGCCCTCCTCGCGGTGATGGTCGATCACGATGACGCCGGCGGCGTTCGCATTGATGCCGTGGCCCACGAGGGTCTCGAAGGTGCGCTGGAGGTCGGGCGCGATCTGGCACCGGCCGAGGGGGTGGGTGATGGCGACCGCGTTCCGCAGCGTCCGCGCGACGCGCTCGCAGGTGGGATTGGCGTACAGGGTGCCGCTCAGGACAAGCAGGTAGTTCCGGGCGCCGATATCGCCGTTCTCCCGGGGGTAGCCCCACCAGGTGCTCCGCAGCCCGGGGGTGCGTTTCGCCGCGCGGCGGGTTTTCGCTTTCGTTGCCATTTTCGTTTGCTCCTATGTGGGCCGGGCCGGCTACGCGAGGTCGCCGCGCCCGCGGTTGCTTTCGAGATTGTGGACGTGGATGTAGTCGCCCACCTTGATGTCCTTCGTGGCGGAGCCGATCGAGAGCCCGTACTTCAGACAATGCGCGCCCTTCGGGATGGGTTTGACGCAGATTTTGTGGGCGAAGGGAATGGCCTGGTTGGCCTTGATGGCTTCCCCCTTTTTCCCGTTGCGCATGAGCTGGACCTTCTCGCCTTTTTTCACCGCCTCGATGCAGGTGGCGACATGGTCCGTCTTGTCGATGATCATGGCCGTGATGGGCATGTGCCCCTCCTCAAATTCTTTCCAAGAGAAAACGCAAATTTCTTCGTAAATATGCAGGGATATATGTTTGCGGCTCAAACTTTACGGGAGGTTGGGGTTTCGTTCAAGAAAGGCCGGGGTTTTATCCGGAAGGAAGCGGCGCGATTCCGAGTTCGGAGGCGATTCGGGCCAATTCCTCGAATAGGGGTCCTTTGAGCGCCACGCCGCGCGCGAGGGACTCCTTGTACCTCCGGTGGGAGGCCTCGCCCGGGATTCGGATCTCATCGAAGCCGCCGGCCCGCTCGGACGCTTTCAGGCGGCGCACCGTCTCGTCCACCGCCCCCTTGTAGTTCTCGCCCAGGCTCTGCGTGGGGTCGATGGCGATGGCCAGGAGGGGGAGGGAGAAGGGCTGATCGGCATCCACCCAATCGGGCTGGTCGGCGTCGAAGCCGTTTCCGGTCAGAGCGGCGGTCAGGAAGCTGAACATGAGCGAGAGGCCGTAGCCCTTGTGATCCCCGAGGGGGAGCATCGTACCCTTTGCGGCGAGGGCGGCGTCGGTCGTCGGGTTGCCCTCCGGATCGAGGGCCCACCCCTCCGGGATGTCCTCGCCCGCCTTTGCGGCGAGGAGGACATAGCCCCGCGCCACCTTGCTGGTCGCCATGTCAAAAATGATGGGAAACTCCTGGCGGGAGGGGATGGCGAAGGCGATGGGGCTGTTGCCGAGCATGCGCCCGCGCCCGCCCCAGGGGGCGAGGTTGGCCGCCGCGCCGCTGATGATGATCCCGATCATATTCTGCTGGAGCATCATGGCGGCGAAGTAGCCGATGTGGCCGGTGTGGGAGGTGCGCCGGATGCCGGCGGCCCCGATGCCGTTTTTGGCCGCCTTGTCCATGGCGGCCTCGACCGCCTGGCGCGCGACGACGGCGCTCATGCCCATGTCCCCGTCGAGGAGCGCGTAGCCGGGGAGGTCGGAGAGGGTTTTGACCTCCGGCCGGGGGTTCACGGTTCCCTTCCGCAGCCGCTCGGCGAACACCCCGAAGCGCACGCAGCCGTGTGATTTCACTCCCCGGAGTTCCGCGTCGAGCATCTGGCTGGCGCACTTTTCGGCGTCCGCCTCCGGCAAACCGAGGGCGGCGTAGGCCCGCCTCAGGAAATCGTGAAGCACTTCCGCGGCAACGATGGCATCCGGCATATCGGCCTCATTGAGGAGGGGAGCTTCGCTTGGCGCACGATGCAATCGGTGCTACATGTATTGCATCGCACATGGGGAAATAGTCTGCCTTTCAATATGGAAGGCGGCAAGTCTGTACATATCTCTTTTTTGCTCCGGTATCGGAATGGGAGAGAAAAAATGGATCTGGGTCTAAAGGGCAAGAGGGCAATTGTAACGGGCGGAAACCGCGGAATCGGCAAGTGCTGCGCGCTTGCGTTCGCGAAGGACGGGGCCCGCGTCTGCGTGACGGGCCGGGATCAAAGCCTTCTGGACGAGACGGTGAAAGAGATCAACGCGGCGGGCGGGGAGGGCTACGCCGTAGCAGCCGATCTGACCGATGCCGGCGCGCCGAAAAAAGTCGTGGACGCCTGCGTGCAGAAATTCGGCGGTGTGGACATTCTCGTCAACTCGGCGGGTGCGGCGAAGGGCGCCGATGTTCTCGATCTCTCGACGGATTTCATCGATCACGCCCTGGGGCTGAAGCTTTACGGCTATCTGCAGATGGCCCAGGGGGTCGTCCCCCACATGAAGAAGAACGGATGGGGGCGCATCGTCAACATCGCCGGCGGCGCGGGCGCGACCCCGGCGCGGGGCAACCTGCCGACCAGCTTCGCCAACATCACCGTGCTGAACATGACGCGCGCCCTCTCGGACGCGGTCTCGGGCGACGGCATTATGGTGAACACCATCTGCCCGGGAATGACGAACACCCAGCGGGCGCGCGATCTGATGCAGGGCCGGGCCGACAAGGAAGGAAAGAACGTGGAGGAGGTCTTGAAGGATGTCGGCAGCAAGCTGCCCGCGGGCCGCATCTGCGAGCCCGAGGAGATTGCCAATGTCGTGACGTTTCTCACTTCCGAAGCCTGCACCTATGTATTCGGCAGCTCGGTCTACATGGACGGCGGGGGCCGGCGCGGAACGCCGTAGCGGTGCCATCCAGACGCGCTTCCCTTGGCCCCTTCCCCCCACGGGGGAAGGATGGGATGGGGGTGGTGTTAAAAGAGGCCCGGAAAAGAGAACCGGCGGGGCGGTTGCGGGATGCTGCGGGATAATGCGGGATTTTTTGCGGCGCGCCCGCTGCCCCGGCAAACCGCCTGTCTGGAACTCGCGGCTAGACCTCGACGCTTCCTCCCGGCTCCAGGACGGTGATCTTCGTCGAAAGGCCCCGCTTGCTTACGGCCTCTTGAAACTGCGCGGGCGTTCCGGTCAGGGGCGGGAAGGTGGAGTGGTGGATCGGGACGACGTGTTTCGCGCCGAGGATCTCGCAGGCCTTCGCCGCCTCGGCCGGGTCCATCGTGAACCGGCTCCCGATGGGGAGGAGGCACAGGTCGGGCGCGTAGATCTCCGCGATGAGGGCCATGTCGCCGAAGACGGCGGTGTCGCCCGCGTGGTAGACCCGTTTCCCGTCCTCGAAGGTGAGCACCAGGCCGCAGGGCTCGCCGGCGTAGGTGCCGGGGCTGCCGAAGCTCGAGCTGTGCATGGCGTGGGTGAGGGTGACTTTGATGCCGCCGGCATCCACCGTTCCGCCCTTGCCCATGGCGACGCCGTGGCCCTCGGCGAACTTGCCCTCGGCGGCGAGGAGGTTGACCAGCTCGTAGGGGCCCGCCACCGGGCAGCCGCCTTTCTGATAGACAGGGAGGATGCCCGCGATGTGGTCAAAGTGCCCGTGGGTGACGAAGATGTTGTCCACCTTCCGGGGGGCCTGGAAGTCCGCCGGGCAGCGGGGGTTTCCCTCGAGCCAGGGGTCGATGTAGAAGGATTTTCCGCCTCCTGTGGTTCCGAAAAAGCTGGAGTGTCCGAGGTAGGTCAGCGTGGCGCCCATGAAAGCCTCCTGTTCGTCTCGATGAATGCCATCCGGGGCCGGAGTTCCGCTCCGGGCCGCCTTGGCGCGCAAACGCG
>JAQBZT010000200.1 GCA_027622355.1 bacterium
TCCATGGGAACTTCACGGAAATTGCCGCCGCTGTTCCGCCCGCCGCTCGATTACCCCGAACAGCCCCTTCACGGCCACCTGAAAGTCTCCCTCGCGCGCTGTCCCGACAAGGTCGCCCTGGTGGACGGCGAAATCGAGCTGACCTTCCGCGAGCTGGACCACCTCTCGAACGCCTGCGCCCACGCCTTTCTCGAAGCGGGCATCGCAAAGGGCGACCGCATCGCGATCTTTCTTCCCAACTCGGCCGCCTTCGAGATTGCCTTCTACGGCGCCTCCAAGGCGGGCGCGGTGGTCACCGCCCTCAACCCCTCCTACAAGGAGGGCGAGGTCCGCTACCAGCTCGCGGATTCGGGCGCGAAGCTGCTCATCACCGAGCCCGAAAAAATCCCGCTCATCGAAAGCGTGCGGAAAGACCTCCCCGATCTGAAGGAGATCATCCTCTGGCACGGAGGGGAGAGCGTCTACCCGGACTTCGAATCGTGGATTCTCTCCCGGCCCATCAGCCCGCCGCCCGAGCCCGATCTTGACCTTCGTGAAGATCTGGCTGCCCTCCCCTACTCGAGCGGCACCACCGGGCTGCCCAAGGGCGTGATGCTCACCCACCGGAACCTGGTGACGAACCACTATGTCTTCAACTCAAACCTGCGGATCACCGAGCAGGACGTGGGCCTTTTGTTTCTGCCCCTCTATCACATCTTCGGCTCTTTGCTGATGGGCGGCTTCACCCTCGCGGGGGTGAAGCAGGTGCTGATGCCGCGCTTCGAGGTGGAGGCGGCCCTGCGGCTCGTCGAGGAGCACCGCGTCACGCTCTTCTTCACGGTGCCGCCCGCCCTTCTCGCGATCCTTCACCACCCCCACCTGGAGAGCTACGACCTCTCCTCGCTGCGGTTCATGCTGAGCGGCGCGGCCCCGCTCCCCCCCGAAGTGCGCCATCAGGTGGAAAAGCGCACCGGCGTCATGACCTTCATGGGATACGGCCTCACCGAGACCGCACCGATCACGCACACGAACCCCGAGGACAAGCACCTCATCAAGGCGGATTCCATCGGGCCGCCCTGCTCGGATGTGGAGCAGAAGATCATGGACACCGAAACCGGCGAGAGAGAGCTGCCCGTCGGCGAGGCGGGAGAACTCGTCCTCCGCGGCCCCAATGTCATGAAGGGCTACTGGAAGGCGCCCGAGGAGACGGCGCAGGTCCTGCGCGACGGCTGGTTCTACACCGGCGACATCGCCAAGGTGGACGAGGAGGGCTACGTCTATATCCTCGACCGGAAAAAGGAAATGATCAAATACAAGGGGTTTTCGGTCGCGCCGGCGGAGCTCGAAGCGATCCTCCACCAGCATCCGGAGGTGGCCGACGCCGCCGTCGTGGGAAAGCCCGACGCCGAGGCGGGGGAGATCCCCAAGGCCTTCGTCGTCCCCAAGCCGGAGAAAAATCCCGCCGCCGATGCGCTGATGGCATTCGTCCGGGACAAGGTGGCGGGCTACAAGCAGGTGCGCGAGGTGGAGTTCATCGATCAGATTCCGAAATCCCCCAGCGGGAAAATTCTGAGAAGGATACTCAAGGAGCGGGCCTAAGCCTGTTCTTTTCTCTCTGACGAAGGAACCGACATGAACAGATTGAACGGCGCCGGACTGTTTCTCGAAACGCTCATTGATGAAGGCGTGAACACGATGTTCGGAAATCCGGGCACGACCGAACTCGGATTGATGGACGCCATGGTGAACGAAAAGCGGCTCAACTACTACCTCTGCCTGCAGGAGGGGGTCGCCTCCGCGGCGGCCGAGGGCTATGCGGTCGCCTCGGGGGGGATCGGTGTCATCAACCTCCACGTCGCCCCCGGCCTCGGGAACGCGATGGGAAACCTCTACAACTCCAAGCGCGCCGGCACCCCCCTGCTCGTCACGGCGGGCAACTGGTCCCAGGCGGGACAGTTCTACGAGGTGACGCTCTTCGATGATCTGACCCGCATCGCGGAACCGCACGTCAAATGGTCCTTCGAGGTGCGGCGGCTGGTGGACCTCGAGGCCGCCGTCCGGCGCGCGATCAAGGTGGCGCTCACCCCGCCGACGGGGCCGGTTTTTCTGTCCCTCCCGGGCGACATCATGCTCGAGGCCGCAGAGGGTCTTCAGGGCAAGCCGACCCGCCTCGATCCCCGGTTTTCCGCCTCGGCGGCGAGCATCCGCCAGGCGGCGGAGACGCTCGCCGCAGCCAAGCGCCCCATCATCGTGGCCGGCTCGCGCGTCACCCGCTCGGGGGCGGAACCCGAACTCGTCCGCCTTGCCGAACTGACCGGTGCGAAGGTCTACGGCGAAACCTTTCCGAACACCATCGCCTTCCCGATGGACCATCCCCAGTACGCGGGCGAGCTCGGGCGCTTCGCCAAGCCGGTCCGCCGGGTGTTCGAGGGCGCCGACGCGATCTTCCTCGTCGGAACCGAGGCGTTCATCTTCTCCTATCCGCCCGACCTCTATCCCATCCCCGATGGGGCGAAGGTGCTCCATCTCGACCAGAACCCCTGGGAGATCGGAAAAAACATCCCGACCGACATTGCCCTGTACGGCGATCCGAAGGCGACGCTCCCCGCGCTGATCGAGGAAGTGGAGGGCCGGATGGATGAGGCGGCGCACGGCCGGGCGAGGACCCGCCGGGAGGAAATCGAAAAAGAGGTCGCCGGGGTCCGCGAGAAGGAAACCCCCCGGCGCGCACCTGAAAACGAAAAGGGAATGAACCTCGTCACCTTCCACGCGGCGCTCGGCGAGGGGTTGCCGAAAGAGACCTTCATCGTGGACGAGGCCATCACCGCAGCCGGTTCCGCCTTCCGCCGGGCGATCACCGGCAAGGCCTCCCACCTGATCGGCATCAAGGGCGGCGGCATCGGGATGGGGCTGCCCCAGACGGTCGGGGTCAAGGCGGCGCTTCCGGATCGGAGCGTCGTCGGCGTTGTCGGGGACGGATCGGCCATGTACACCATCCAAGCCCTCTACACCGCGGCCAAATACGACCTGGGCGCGGTGTTCGTCATCGCCAACAACGCCTCCTACCGCATCCTCAAGCAGCGGGTGCTCGCCCTCGACGGGAAGTCAAAAGAGTTCGGCCAGTTCGTGGCGATGGACATCCCGGAGCTGGACTTTCCGAAGCTGGCGGAGTCCATGGGCATGGCGGGGCGGCGCGTCGCGACGGCGGATGACTTCGTGGACACCCTCCGGGAGGCCACCCAAAACGGAAAGCCCTTCCTGATCGATGCGGCGATCTTCGAGGAGGGGGAAGCGCACGGCCTCGTGCCCTAGGCGACTCCCATCTTCGCGGCGAAAGCCTCGAGCGCCTGCTCGAAGCACGCCATCGGCGCGCGGACGATGCCCGCGCCCACTTGGCCCACGCCCGGCTCGCGGTGGGCGATGCCGGTGTTGATGACGGGGGCGAGGCCGGTTTCGATGACCTTGCGGATGTCGATGCCGGCCGGGGTGCCGGCGAAGTTCAGGGCGGGAATGGTCCAGTCGGGATTCTGGGCGAGGGTGATCTCGTACATCGAGCGCGTGTAGCCCTGCGCGGCCGAGGCCGAGCCCGCGCCGACGAAACCGGCTACCGCCGGGGCGGCGGCCATGGCGAAGCCGCCGAGCCCCATGGTTTCGATGATGGTGGAATCCCCCATGTCGGGGTTGGCGTCTTTTTCGCTGAAACCCGGAAAATAAAGGCCTTCCGGCATTTCCACCGGGGCGATGAACCATTCGTCCCCCGTCCCGCTCACCCGGATTCCAAAGTCGGTCCCGTTCCGGCACATGGCGGTGACGACGCTCGCACCCTCGATGTTCCGCACCGGGTCCATGATGGCCTTCCCCATCACCATGGCGATGTTGAGAAAAAACTGATCGTTTCCGGCGATGAACTCCAGAATCGCGGCCGCCTTTTCCGCATCGGGCACCGCCCGGACGATGGCGGGAGCCATCTCGCGGAGGAAAATGCCGGTGCAGGCCACATTCCGCTGATGCATCTCATCGCCCATCGAAAGGCCGCGGGCGACGATGCTCTTGAGCGGCACCCCGCCCCGCTGGCGCAGCGTGTCCGAGAGTGCGGGACCGAGCACCTCGGCGAGCCACCTGAGGCGATCGAGCACCTCCGCATCGTTCCCGCCGAAGCGCATCACCTTGCCGAGGCCCTCGTTGAGGGCGCAGTAGGCCCGGTTCCCGAACTTGCGGTTCTCGACCACCATGACCGGCATGCTCCGCGTCGTCATCCCGGTCATGGGTCCCACGGCGTCGAAATGATGATTCGGATGAAACGTGAAGGCACCCGCCGCCGCCATGTCCGCGGCGCTTTCCAGATCCGGCGCCCAGCCCTCGAGCACGGCGGCGCCGGCGACGGCGCCCCGCAAGGGGCCCGACATCCGCTCCCATCCGATGGGCGGACCCGCGTGCAGGATAACCCGCTCTCCCAAGCCATCGATCACCTCCCCGGTGGGGCGCACGTCGATCAGATGCGGGTCCGCCGAGAAAATGCGCCCGACCGCTTCCTGGTTCGCTTCGTCAATCCAACCCATCGGACACTCCATGCCAGCGCGTCTCGCGTAAATTCTCCGCCACGACCCGCCCGTTTTTGACAACGTAGCGCTTCTCGGGCTGATCGATGATCACGTCCGCATAATTTTCCGAATCGAGGACGACAAAATCCGCCGGGCAACCTTCCCGGATGCCGTAATTCTCGTGAATGCCGAGGGCGCGCGCCGCGTGGTCGGTGAAAAACTTCGGGAGAAGTACCCGCTCGTTCGGCGTCGTCATGTGGGCCACCGAGGCCAGCAGCAACCCGACCTCGAACAGATCGCCGTTTCCCGAGGGGGTGAAGGCGTTCCGGATGTTGTTCGAGGAAAGGGCCACGTTGGCGCCCGCCTCGATGAGCTCTTTCACGCGGGTGAGGCTGCGGAAGCGGGGAGCGGCCGGCCCGCGCCCGCCGAGAAAAAGATCAGTCGCGGGAAGCGGGATAACGGAAATATCCGCCTCGAGGACCCGCCCGATAATCCCCTTCGCCCGCTCGTCATCCATGCTGCCGAGCGAGGTGAGATGGCCCACGGCGACCCGGCCCTGCAGCCCGGCCGCGATGGTTCGCCGGGCCGCCGACTCGATGTCGCGGTACGCGGGGTCGTCGAAAAAATCGAGGTGGAGATCAACGCCGCAGCCGAACTCCTCCGCCAGACGGAAAACGATGTCGAGGTGGCGCTCGGCGTGGTGATCGTTGTAGGGAACCCCGCCGACAAGATCGCCGCCCATCCGCATGGCCGCGCGCATGAGGTCCTCCGTGCCGGGGCGCTGCTCAATGCCCTCCTGGGGGAAGACAACGATCTCGATGTCGGCCACACCGCGGTATTTTTCCCGCAGCGCGAGGGTGGCCTCCATCCCCTTGAGCTGGACGAAAGGATCAACCTCGACATGGGCGCGGAAGCGGGTCGCGCCGTGGCGCAGACAGCTGCGGAGCGCGCGCTCGGACCGCGCCAGGATATCTTCTGCCGTTGCGGATTTCTTGAGCTCCAGGGTGATGGCGATGGCGTCTTCCAGGGTGCCGGTGAGGTTCGGCCGACGCTCCTCGAGATAGGCCTTGTCCAGATGGATATGGCTCTCGATCAGCTCCGGCAAAACCACCCT
>JAQBZT010000201.1 GCA_027622355.1 bacterium
TCCTTGACCTGGGCGGCCTTACCCTTGCGGTCGCGGAGGTAGTAGAGCTTCGCGCGGCGCACCCTTCCCTTCTTTTTGATCTCGATCTGTTCAACCCGGGGAGAGTGAATGGGGAAAATGCGCTCCACGCCGATGCCGTAGGAAATCTTCCGGACGCGGAACGTCTCCCGGAGCCCGCCGCCACTGCGGCCCATCACGATTCCCTCGAACACCTGGATTCTCTCCTTGTCGCCTTCGACAATCTTGACGTGAACGCGAACCGTATCCCCGGCCTCAACATCCGGGATGTCCTTCCGCATTCCCTCGCGCTCAATCCGATCGATGACATTCATTCCGTCAACTCCCTTACGATTCACCGCGCGCCGCCTTCGGGCGCACCCAGTAGCCGATCGAGCACAATCGCCGCCGCCGACCGGACCGACAAATGATTAAAACCCGTTTCGATCTCTCCCCGGATGGGCGCCAGCCAATGATCCGCCCGCCCGGCGATCTCCGGGGCCAAGCCCCAGCTGGTTCCGAACAAAATCAGGACCGGCGCCGCCCCGCCGAGGAGGGTACGCCGGAAATCCGCATATCCGAGCGCCCCCTCGCGCTCCCGGGCCGAGGTACCCACCAAAAGGGGGCGCACCCCCTCGCGCCGCTCGATGGCTTCGAGGACATGGCCGATGTCCGGCACAACCTCAACCATTTCAAGGGCTTCTGCCCGGTTCGGATGAATCTCCAAGCGGTCCTCGCCCAGAAAATGGTCCAGCACCCTTTGGGCGAAGCGCCTTTGAGGCGCCGACGGGTGTACCACAAACAGACCGCCAACACCATAGGTGCGGCCCGCCCGCGCCAGATCGTGCAGATCGAGCCCCGTCATCGAGGAGGTGACGACCCGCCCCGCCCGATCCAGCACAGGATGATGGAGAAGCCCGATGTAGACCCGGCCCAAGGCGCCCCTACCTCATCGAGCGAAGATGTCGTTTTTCTTCCTCGGTCAGCTCCGCCCGCTCGAGGAGGTCCTGGCGCCGCACAAGAGTGCGCTCGAGGGCCTTCCGGCGGCGCCACTTCCGAATCTCCTCATGATTCCCCGAGAGGAGAACCTCCGGCACGCCCATCCCCTCGAACTCGGGCGGCCGCGTGTAGTGCGGATGATCGAGCAGCCCCGTCGTGAAGCTGTCCTCGGCCGCCGAATCCGCGCTCCCCAGAACTCCCGGCACCAGCCGGCACACCGCGTCGGCCAGCACCATGGCGGGAAGCTCCCCACCGGTCAGGACGTAATCGCCGATCGAGATCTCCTCGTCCACGTATTTCTCGCAGACCCGCTCATCCACCCCCTCGTAGCGGCCGCAGATGAGCAGAAGCCAAGGCCGCGCGGCGAGCGCCTCGACTCCCCGCTGATCGAGCCGCTTGCCCTGCGGCGAGAGAAGCACCCGCCAGGGCTTCGCGCCGCCGCCCTCTTCGGCCGAGATCGCCGCAACGGCCCGGGCGATGGGCTCGGGCTTCATCACCATGCCGGCGCCGCCGCCATAGGGGGCGTCGTCCGTCTGGCGGTAGCTGCCCTCGGCGAAATCCCGCAGGTTCCAGACGCGCCACCGGATGCGCCCACCGGCGATGGCCCGGCCGATCACCCCCGCCTCGAAAACGCCCTCAATGATCCGGGGAAGAACCGTCAGGAGGTCAATTCGCATTCTCTTCCCCCGCCTTGTCCTCCGCGTCCAACACCTCGGGGAGCCGGACCACCCACCGATCCGCCTCCTGCCCGATGAACACCTCCCGGAGGGCGGGAATCAATATCTCCTCCCCCTCCGGGGAGCGGAGCACGAGAACATCGTTCCCCCTGGTCCCGAACATGTCCTCGACCCGGCCGATGAGATTCCCGGCCTCGTCAACGACATCGCGGCCCTCGAAATCCTCCCAGAAGTAGACCCCCTCCTCGGGGCCCGGAAGGGCCGCGCGCTCGGCCGTAAACACCGCCCCGCGCAGCCGTTCGGCCTCCTCGACGCTGTCCACGCCGGCGAACTTCCAGATGATGGCGCCTTTTCCGGCCTGATGGACACTTTCGATTGCGAAGCGGCGCTCCGGATCGCTCAGCAGGAAAACCTCGCGAAGGGATTCGTAGTCCTTGAAACGCTCCATCCACGGCTTAACGCGGATGGCGCCCCGCCCCCCCTGCGGCCGGGAGGCTTCGCCCACCGCCACGCGATCCGGCACAGGGGCGCCCGCCCTATCCGCCTTCGATGCCGACTTTGGCGAACAGGCTCCGGACCGTGTAGGAGGGCTTGGCGCCCTTGCCCATCCACTCTTTCGCCTTCTCTGCGTCGATCTCAATCAGGGCCGGATCCTGGGAAGGATCATAGCGCCCGATCTGGTCGATAAAGCGCCCGTCGCGGGGCATCCGTTCGTCCTGGACGACGACACGGTAGCGGGCGGCCTTTTTCATGCCGCCCCGAGCCAGTCGGATTTTCACAGCCAAAACACACTCTCCTCATTGATGAAGCATTTGACGAATCTTGCGCATTTGATCCCGCTTCCCGCCCTTGGAGAAACCGCGCATCAGCTTTTGCATCTGGGTGAACTGCTTCAGGAGGCGATTCACGTCCTGCACCTGGGTTCCACTTCCCGCCGCGATGCGGCGTCTGCGGCTTCCCTTGATGATCGCCGGCCGCCGCCGCTCTTTCAGGGTCATCGAATCGATGATGGCCACCGTCTGGCTCAGCCCCTTCTCGTCCACCTCCGCCCCCTTGAGCTTCGCGCCCAGCCCGGGAATCATGGCCAGGATATCGCTCATCGGACCCATCTTCCGCATTTGCAGAATCTGATCGCGGAAGGTATCGAGCGTCAGTTCGCCGCGGGCGATCTCCTTCGCCGCCGCCTCGGCGGCCTCGGGCGCCATCGCCGCTTCGGCCTTCTCGATGAGGGAGAGAACATCTCCCATGCCGAGAATCCGCGAGGCCATCCGCTCGGGGTGAAACTCCTCGAGCGCCTCGAGCTTCTCCCCCACCCCGACCAACTTGAGGGGAAGGCCCGTCGTCTCCCGGAGTGAAAGGGCGCCGCCGCCCCGCGCGTCGCCGTCCACCTTGGTGAGGATCACCCCGCTCAGGCCGACCGCCTCCGAGAAGCGCTGGCCCAGATTTACGGCGTCCTGCCCCGTCATGGCGTCGGCCACGAGCAGCGTCTCATGCGGCCGGGCCGCCTCTTTCATGCGCCGAAGCTCGTCCATCAGCGCATCGTCGGCGTGCATCCGGCCCGCGGTGTCCACGATGCAGTAGTCGTAGTGCTCGCGGCGGGCCCGTTCGATCGCCTCCCCGACGATCGCGACCGGATCGGACTTTCCCTCCGAATCGAAGGCATCCACCCCCGCCTGCTCGGCCAGGCGCTTCAACTGGGCGATGGCCGCCGGGCGGGCCACATCCGCCGGAACGAGGAGGACGCGGACTCCCTTTTTCCGGAGGCGAAGGGCAAGCTTTCCCGCGGTTGTCGTCTTCCCTGAGCCCTGGAGGCCCACCAGCATCCAGATCGTCGGTCCCTGGGCCGCCCGCTCAAGCGGGGCGGCCTTCCCCCCCATGAGGGCGGTAAGCTCTTCCTGGACTACCTTCACCACTTGCTGGGAGGGGTCGAGATGGGCCGCCCGGGGGGCGTCCATCAGCTTCTCGTGGACCTGGCCGATGAATTTCTTGGCGACGCGGAAATGGACATCCGCCTCGAGCAGGGCGAAACGAATCTCCCGCAACGCGGCGTCCACTTCCTTTTCGCCGAGGGCACCTTTCCCGCGAAGATCCTGAAAAATCCGGCCCAGGCGATCCTTCAAGCCATCGAACATATCCTGCCCCGTTTCCAAAACAAACAGGGGGCGATGCACCCCCCTCAAAAAAAGCCAAGACATTGTTTTATATGGACATTTTCGAAGTTCGTCAACCGGCCGGCTCAGCCGCGGATCTGCCGGATGGCCTCCGCGTAGTCGGCTGCCCCGTAAACGCCTGATCCCGAAACGAGAACCTCGGCCCCGGCCGCGCGAATTTCGCCCGCGTTCGCGGGGGTGACGCCGCCATCCACCTCGATGAGGACCCCCCGGTTCTGCGCCTCGATCTTCCGCCGGACCTCCTTGAGGCGCCCCAGTGAGGCGGGGATGAACTTCTGCCCGGCGAAGCCCGGATTCACGCTCATCACGAGCACCATGTCCACCTCGCCCAGGACCGGATCGATGGCCGGGAGCGGGGTACCGGGGTTCACCGCGATCCCGGCCTTGGCGCCCAGCGCGCGGATCGACTGCACCGTCCGGTGGATGTGCCGCGGCGCCTCGATGTGGACCGTCACGATGTCGGCGCCGGCCGCGACGAAGGCCTCCAGATACCGATCCGGATCGGCAATCATCAAGTGGACATCCATCACCAGATTGGGCGCCGCGCGGCGCGCCGCCTCCACCCCGAGCGGACCCACCGAGATGTTCGGCACGAAGTGCCCGTCCATCACGTCGAAGTGGAGCCAATCGGCGCCGGCGCGCTCGATGGCGGCGATCTCCTCGCCCATCTTCGTGAAATCGCAGGCCAGCAGCGAGGGCGCCACCCGGATCCTGCCCGGCGTCATGTCCGGCGTCGGCATCTTTCAGAACTCCTTGTCCTCTAGTGGGCCTGCTCTTCGACCAGTTGGCCGTCCAGATAGATCCGCGCCCAGGTCCGCTTCCCTTTCACGGGGATGAAAAAGTGTATCTCCTCGCCCGCCCGCACCTTCCGGGAGAGGGCCTCGCGCTTCGCGCCGTTGCTCTCGAGTTCGATGCGAAGTTGCCGCTCGGGGCGGCCGGCGGGAACCCGGTAGCGGAGCACCGCGAAATTCCCCGACAGCTGATCGGCCCCCCGCGCCACTTCCACCGAGACGCGGTGGCCCGCCAGCACGCGCTGGCCCGGCAGCGGCACCTGGGCGACGATGGTGCCGCGCAGCGCGCCTTGCCGGTCCACATAACGGACGCGGCCCACGGACAAGCCCACCTGGCGGACCCGATCGAGAGCGCTGTTCACCGGCTCGCCGATGAGGGAGGGCATGGCGTACACCCGCTCGCGGGGGCCCTGGCTCACGAGAAGGGCGACCGACTCTCCCCGCGGGATTTTCTCCCGCGACAGCGGCCAGGAACCGATCACCTGCTCGATGGGCCGCTTCGGATCAAAAAGGCGTCCGATGACCCCGACCCGCAAGCCGCTCAACCGGATGAGGGTTTCGGCGCGGTTCAGGTTCTCGCCGAGCACGTTGGGCACCAAGACATCGCGCGAGCCTCTGCTCAGGACGAGCGACACCGTCCGGCCTTCGCGGATCCGCCGGCCGCCGGCCGGGAGTTGATCCACCACATAGTTCGGCGGAACGTCATCGCTGAATTCCCACCGCAACACCTGCAGGGGAATCCCCCGCTCGCCGAGCAACTCCAGGGCGCGAACGGCGTCGAGACCCTTCACCTGGGGAAGAAAAACTCCCTGCGTCCCCCGGAACAGATAAAGAGCCGTCACCCCGCTGGCACCGCCGAGGAGCACCAGAAAGGCGATGAACAGGATTCCCTTGAAGAGCGCGCGTATCATCGCGTTCCTCCTTCCCGCTTCCACGCGGCGGCAAAAAAACCATCGAGCCCAAAACT
>JAQBZT010000202.1 GCA_027622355.1 bacterium
AAAGTCCGCCGGCGGAAACGACGAGGGCCCCACCCCGCGCGAGATGGCGCTCGGCGCCCTGGCCGCCTGCGTGACCGTCATCACGCACAAGGTAGCCGAGGAGATCGGCTTCCGCTACACCGATCAGTCCATCGAGGTCCGGGGAACGGCCGATCCGCGCGGCACCCAGGACCCGGACAACAACGTCAGCCCCAACTTCGAGCGCGTCGAGGTGCAAATCACGCTGGTGACCGACGAGCTCGAAGACCGGGTGAAAGAGCTCAAGCGCCAGCACGCGGGCCGGTGCCCCATCTCGGCCCTCTTTCGCGAGAGCGGCTGCGAATTCACCGAGGCGTGGACCATCGGGCGCGGCTGAGCGGACCGCACAAAAAAAAGGCACCCCACCGGAGCGCCTTTTTTTGTGCGCGCGGACAGGCTACTCGATCTTCGCCTTCACGTTCTGGGCGAACTGGCTGAAGATTTTGTTCGCCTGGTTCTTGATGACACTGAAGCCCATCGAACCGAGTTTCCCGAAAACATCCACGTTGGAGTGAATGGACACCTTGGTCTCATCCTCCGAGAGCGCCTCGAGCGTCACCTCGTTCGTTTGCTTGAGGCTCGCGGCGATCTTCGAGTCCTTCCCCTCGCCGCTCGTGCGGATGTACTCGGGGGCGCGCTGCTCCACGATGACGACCTGGATGTTGAACTGCGCCTTGAGAAAACTGATCTTCTGCTCGACCCTGACGTTGTAGTGGGCCTCGTCCACCTTCTCGACCGATGTGACGCCGGGAACGCAGGCGGCGAACTCCTCCACGTCCCAGATGAAATCCCACACTTTCTGCCGCGGGGCGGCGATAATGACTTCCTGGTTGAATTCCATGCAAAATACCCCTTGCTAGTTTACTCCCCGGCGGGGGAGCGTGATCGCGAAACGAATGCCGCCGATGATAACAGCTTCCGCCTCCCTGCTCCACGGGAGGTGATGCCGCACCGAAAGCGAGGAAACACCCGAGCGTGCGCTTTCCGGAGAGTCTCATCCTGTTTGCCAGAGCCCCTCGGCCGGGGAAGGCGAAGACACGGCTCATCCCTGCCCTGGGGGCGGAGGGGGCGGCCGCGCTCTACCGCGCGTTTCTGGCGGACGCCGCCGGCACCGCGCGAGAGCTCCGCGCGGAAGAGCCCGCCGTCGGCCTTTTCTCCGAATGGTCCCGGACGGAGGGCGGGCCGGAAGCCGGTTTTTCGCCCTCAGCCTGGCTCCCCGGCCCTTTTCTCCACCGCGCGCAAACGGGGCTCCATCTCGGCTCCCGGATGGCCGCTGCCCTCGGCCGGAGACTCGCCTTTGGCGGCCCGGCGATCCTCATCGGAACAGATTTTCCCGATCTGCCACCCGAAATTCTTTCATCTGCGTTTTCATTACTGCGGAGCGGCGGGCCGAATAACGAGACCCCAAAGAAAGCCGTCATCGGCCCCGCCAAGGATGGCGGGTACTACCTCATCGGCCTCACCCGCCCGGCACCCGGCGCTTTCGAGGGAATCGCATGGGGCAAACCGGATGTTTTCCGCAAGACCGTGGAAAAACTCAAAACCCTGGAATTCGAAGTGGCTGTTTTGCCCGAGTGGCAGGATGTCTATGCGCCGGAGGATCTCGCCGCCCTGCGGGCGCGCCTGCGGAAAGCCGGCCCGGGGATCGCGCCCCGCACGCGGCGGGCACTTGCGGAACTGCCGCCTGAAACCGAGTAAAGCCTTCTTTACGCCTCCAGCTTCGAGGGGGCATCCTCGGGGCCCAGCAGGATGAGGGCATCCCCGAGCCCCACCCGGCTCTCGCCGTTCGGCGCGGTTTCGAGCTTTTCGGAGCCCGCCCGGCGGATCGCCACCACCAGGGCGCCGCTTTTTTCGCGAATCGCCAGCTCCTGCAGATTCTTGTCTGCATATGCCGCCGGCGCCTCGATCTCCATCACCTGGTAGCCCTGGCCGAGGGAGAGCGACTCGAGCACCCTCGGGCTGGAGAGGCGCTTGGCCAGGCGCATGCCGGAGTCCGCCTCGGGGAACACCGTTTCGTTGACCCCCAGATGCCGCAGCGCGCGGGCGTGATCCTCGGTCAACACCTTGGCCACAATCCGCTTCACCCCGGCCTCCTTGAGAAAGAGGCAGACCAGAACGCTCACGTCCAGGCGCCGCCCCACGCCCACAACGGCGGCCTCCAGATTTTCCACTCCGATGCCATCAAGCACTTGCCCCAGCATTTCCCGATCGCTGGCGTCCGCCTCCACGCACTCGCTCATGAGATCGCGGAAGTGCTCCACCCGCTCCCGTTGGACGTCTACGCCGACCACGGTATGTTTCTGCGCATAGAGCGATTCGGCGACCGCTTTGCCGAAAGCGCCGAGCCCCACTACCAGGAAATTCCCCATGTGTTCTCCTCTTTTGCGGCCGGCCCGGGCACTTAGCCGATCAGTACCGTCTCCTCCGGATGGCGCGGCTTTCGGTGGGGCGCCTCCCTGAGCGCCAGGAACACGGTCAAGGGCCCGATCCTTCCGATGTACATGAGAATCGTCAAAATCAAAAGCCCTGCGGAGGAAAAACGGGCCGTGACCCCCATGGAAAGCCCAACGGTGCCGAAGGCCGATACCGTCTCGAACACCATGGCGAGAAACCGCCGGGGGGCGGCGGCAAGAGCCGCGTTCGAGTGCTCCACCGCCAGCAGAAGAAACAGGGCGAAACCGATGATGGAGATGCCGAACAGGAGTATCGCCCCCGCCCGCCGGATTAAATCCTCGGGGATCGTCCGCTTGTAGAGATTCGTCACGTCATCTCCCTGAAAGCGCGACCGGACCGCCGCCAGGATCACATAGAACGTGGTGGTCTTGACGCCGCCCCCGGTCGAGCCCGGCGAGGCCCCGACGAACATCAGGCTCATGAGGATGACGAGCGTCGCATCCCCCAGCCCCGCCGTCGGCACTGTGTTGAAGCCCGCCGTGCGGGCGGTGACCGAGAGGAAGATCGCCTCGAGGAGCCCGGCGCCCTCTCCCCCCGCCATTCCGCCGTTGCGGAATGCCACCCAGAAGAGAAAAGCCCCCGCGGCCAGAAGAAACGCCGTCATGGCGAGGACCATGCGCGAGTGCAGCGAGAGCGAGACCTGCCCGCCGCCATCCGCCCCCTCCGCTCCGGAATCGCCCGTTCCCCAAAGGCGCGCCAGTTTCCGGCGAAACAGATGCCGCAGCTCGGTGAGGGTCAAAAAGCCGAGCCCGCCCGACACGATAAGCACCACCAGCACGATGTTCACCGGCATGTCCGTGCGCCAGCCCTCGAAGCTGTCCGCCTGAAGGGCGAAGCCCGCGTTGCAGAACGCCGAGACGGAATGGAAGACCGCCTTTTTCAGCGCCTCCCACGGCGGAAGCGTTCGCCGGAAGAGCACATAAAAGATCGCCGCCCCCACCCCCTCGAACACCGCCGTCAGCCAGAGCACCGAGCGGACCAGCTGGACGGGCCGCCACTCTCTCCCGCCGAGCGCGCCGAGCGTCTCGCGCAGCACCGAGCGGTGCCCGAAGGGAAGGGACTGGCCCGCCATGAGAAAGGCCAGCGAGGTGAACGTCATCAGGCCGAGCCCGCCCAATTGAATCAGGATGAGCAGCACCACCTGGCCCGCCGGAGTCAGCTCCCTCCCCACGTCGACGATGGAGAGGCCCGTCACGCAAACGGCCGATGTCGCCATGAACAGGGCCTGGGAGATGGGCAGGCCGCCCTGCCGTGTGGCGAGAGGCAAGGTGAAAAAGATCGTCCCCGCCCCGATGAGCAGGAGGAACGATCCCAGGATCACAAGAAAGGGCTGCTCCCGAAGACGAATATCTGCGAGCCTCAACATATCCCCTCTGTGCGGACGATGGCCGGGCTTTTCAAGCGGCCCCCATATACCATCCTACCTTGTGGCCCGAATTTCAAGATGAGAAGATACCGTAGCTCCAGAAGCCGCCGGCTATTGCAGCCCCGTGGAAAGGACCGGATCCGATGTCCCGCCGGAACGAAGTCGAAATCACCTATACGCACTGCGTCCACTGAGCGTGGTGTTTTATCGCAACCGGTCGGTTGCGGGAGCTGGCCGCCGCCGTCGGCGAGCCGCTCCGGATCAAATACCGCTCCTTTCTCCTCTCGCCCCAGCCCGATCCGCGCCCGATGCGCAAGGAGCAGATCATGAGCCACTGGAGAATGGCCCGGTCCGCCCCCGGCGGGGAGGAGCTCAACCCCGAGTTGATGGAGAGGCGCGATTTCCCCTACCCCTACTCGACCCCGGCCTCCCTCGCCATCAAGGCCTTCGCCCTGCAGCAGCCCGAGCGGGAGGGGGACTTCATCGAAGCCGTCGAGCGCGCCCATCTGGTAGCGTGTCTCAACATCGCCGACCTTGAAGTGCTCGCCGGATTGGGTGAAAAATTGGGTGCGGATAGGGCGATGCTCCGCGACATGGCGGCGGACCCCGCTATCGAGCGCGCCGTCGTGGACGATCACAACGCGGCGATCGAGTGCGGAATCTACTCGACGCCCACGCTGGAGTTCTCCGCCGGGCCCCGTATCGTGGGCGCCCAGCCACTGGAACACTTCATCAGCGCCTATCGCCAGGCGACAGGAGAGCTTCCGGGTGCGGACCCCGGTTTCTTGAACAACAACTGAGAAGGAAGAGCAAAGATGACCGCAGATCTCCTCATCTCGAACGCCCAGATCGTCACCCCGCAGGGAACCTACCCGGGCCACATCTACATCGAGGGCGGCCGCATCTCCGCCATCACCCAGGAGAAGGCGATGTCCGCCACACGCGAGATCGACGCGGGCGGGCGCCACGTGCTTCCCGGCATGGTAGACGAGCACGTGCACATGATGGACCCGGGCTTCACCGATCGGGAGGACTGGACCGAGGGAACGCGGGCCTGCGCCCGTGGCGGCATCACCACCTGCATCGATCACCACCGGAGCGAGCCGCTCGTTTACACGCGGAAGCTACTCGAGGAGAAGACCGACTACATCAATTCGCGGGCGGTCGTCGACTTCGGCCAGCTCGGCGGCCTCGACCTGGACAATCTCGAGCACCTGCGCCCGATGTGGGAGGGCGGCGCCCTCGGCTTCAAGGGCTTCATGTGCGAGCTGCACGGGGTGCCCGATCTGTCCGAGGGCGTACTGCTGGACATCATGCGCGAGGCGCGGACCTTCGGCGGCACCGTGATGCTCCACTGCGAGAGCGACAGCATCCTCAAAAAGGCCAAGGCCAAGATCGACGCTGAAAAGCGCACCGACTACATGTGCATCTACGAATGGCGGAACCCCGAGAGCGAGTACGTCGCCACCCTCGACGCCATCGCCCTAGCGGAACTCACGGGCTGCACCGTGCTCATCGCACATGTGAGCCAGCCCCTCCTCCTCGAGGCCGTCCAGCAAGCCAAACTGCGCGGGGTGCCCGTCTTCGCGGAAAGCTGCCCCCAGTACTTCTACTTCGACCACAGCCACCTGAAGGAGCGCGGCCCCTTCCTCAAGTTCACACCCGTTATCCGCACCGCCGAGGTCCGCGACGGCATGCGCCGGGCCCTCGGCACCGGGCTTGTGGACACCATCGGGACCGACCACTGCCCCTACCCCCGGG
>JAQBZT010000203.1 GCA_027622355.1 bacterium
CTGGAAAAAGTCGATGGCAAGGCCGAGGAGCTCACCTGGGAGATCTACCGCGACACCCTGATCGAGCAGGCCGAGCAGGGGGTGGACTACTTCACCATCCACGCCGGGGTGCTGCTCCGCTACGTGCCCCTCACCGCCAAGCGGATGACCGGCATCGTCTCACGCGGCGGCTCCATCATGGCGAAATGGTGCCTCGCCCATCATGAGGAGAGCTTCCTCTACACGCACTTCGATGATATCTGCGAGATCATGAAGGCCTACGACGTTTCCTTCTCCCTCGGGGATGGCCTGCGCCCCGGCGCGATCGCGGACGCGAACGATGAGGCCCAGTTCGCCGAGCTCGAAACGCTGGGCGAGCTGACGAAAAAGGCGTGGGCGCACGACTGCCAGGTGATGATCGAGGGCCCCGGCCATGTGCCCATGCACCTCATCAAGGAGAACATGGACAAGCAGCTCGCGATCTGCGACGAGGCGCCCTTCTACACCCTCGGGCCCCTCACGACCGACATCGCCCCCGGCTACGATCACATCACGAGCGCCATCGGCGCCGCCATGATCGGCTGGCTCGGCACGGCGATGCTCTGCTACGTCACGCCGAAGGAGCATCTGGGGCTTCCCAACAAGGAGGACGTGAAGGCGGGCGTCATCACCTACAAGATCGCCGCCCACGCCGCCGACCTCGCCAAGGGACACCCCGGCGCGCAGGCCTGGGACGATGCCATCTCCAAGGCGCGCTTCGATTTCCGGTGGGAGGACCAGTTCAACCTCGCCCTCGATCCCGTCACCGCGCTCGCCTACCACGACGAGACGCTCCCGGCGGATGGGGCGAAGGTGGCGCACTTCTGCTCGATGTGCGGCCCCAAGTTCTGCTCGATGAAGATCACGCAGGAAGTCCGCGAGTACGCCGCCGCCCAGGGGCTCGAGGATCAGGCCGCCATCGAGGCCGGCCTCAAGGCGAAATCCGCCGAGTTCAAGGAAAAAGGGGCGGAGGTGTACGTGAAGGAGGGGTAAAAAGCCCTGCGGTTAAAGGTTAAATAAAACAAACCCCCGTCTCAAAAGGCGGGGGTTTTTGGTGTGTTGAGGTTTAGTTACGATTTGCTCAAATTCTCCAAAGAATGTTCTATAACTCCAGGCAACTTTTCAAGATTATTTAAAACCTGACATTCAAATTTTTGCGCAATTCCCCCAGTTAAATTTGCAAAATATCCGTCAGTCCGAAATATATCTACATATGGGATATAAAAAGAGTGTAATATATCGCCAGCATCACTATCTCGGATTTTCCGCATATTATCAGACACAGACATGTTGTCCTTAAAAAATTCTCTATGAACCATTAATTGGATTGCAATCGACCGAAGGATAGGATGAGGTGCGCCATTTGCCATCTCATTTATAAGCTCGACAGGTATCTTATCTTCTCTTGCCAGTTGATGATCCGTACTATCAGATGAATGTCGTCTCAGAATTTGATTGAAATCAATATCATTCCCTTGCTTCTTGGCTTGACTTATCATCTCAACAAGGAATTCCCTTGAATTTCGCAACATATTCATGGCGTCTCTCTCAAATTCCAAAAACCAGGAAAACAATTTATTCGCAAAATCATTTTCCTCAAAATATTCTGTTACAAAATTTTCTGGACGAAAAACTCCTCTCATAAGTTCTAGACAAAATTCTCTTTCACTTATTTTCCCAGTTAACATTTCTTTAAATTTATTTTCGGTATATATCGAATTTCCGACAGGGAGTTCTTGCTGCAATGCGACACAAACCTCATCGCTTACCGAAGCCAATATCTCTAATCCCTTCGCATTAATTTTTCCTTTCGTAAAGACCGCTCTTTTTGCGTATTTTTTTACCTCAAGAGAAACGTCTTTTTTTGTTATCTCTTCAAGGAGTGCTGTTGCTAGTTTTTCTTTAATTTTCAGCACTGAATCTATTTGAGGAAACCAATCTCCTTCCTCAGAAATCGCTAAAACTTTATTTCTTGCTGACCTTTTCTTTTTTTTCTCATGAAAAAAATTGATTTCATCCTGAAAAATCATTTTACAATGCCGAAATGCTGAACCTTTGCTTAATTCATCCATCAACTTCGCTTTTCTTATGGCAAGATCTCGATGCCCTTCATCATATTTTAAAATTTCACATAAATGGAAATACGAAAATGGAAATATGGCTGTGCCATCTTCAGAAAATTGTTTAAGAGCATCTAATATAGGTTCAAATTTTTTAGCTTGCGCTTTTTGGCCGACATCGGCCAAACGCGAATAATCACTTGTGTCTAAATAAACAATTATTGGATCAGACACTTCAGAACTCCACGTCTAGAAATTAATAACCCCCCTCACAACGTCCGATACCGCCTCCCGATCGCTCTCTTCCATTTCCCATCGTGTTTTTTGCCGAAGAGGAGGGCGTCGTCCGGGGCGGCGGTGATCCAGTCGCCGCGGCGCATCTCGCCCTCGAGCTGGCCGGGGCCCCAGCCCGCGTAACCGATGATGAAGAGAAACCGCTTGGGGGCCTTGCCCCCGGCCATGGCGCGCAGGACCGGCTCGAAGGGGCTCACGCCGACGCCCTCTCCCGCGGAAACGTCGCCGGGGAAGTGCTTTTCGCTGTCGTGGAGGACGAAGCCGCGGTCGGGGTTGACGGGGCCGCCGTAGTGCATGGTGATGTCGCGGCGCGCCTTCGGGGGGAGGATGCCGAGCTTCTCGTAGAGATAGGCGAGCTTCACCTTGCCGAGCGGGCGGTTGACGATGAGGCCGAAGGCGCCCCCGGCGTCGTGGCGGACCATGTAGATGACGGTCTCGCGGAAACGCGGGTCCTGGATGCGCGGGGCGGCGACGAGGAGCTCGCCCTTGAGGCTCTCCTGCGCGGGGGCCGCGGCCGGGGCGAGGATCAGAGCCGCGAGGAGACAGAGGGCGGCGAGCCTCCGCAAGAGTGACCTGATGGCGGGCATGGCGCCTCCTTTTGTCCTTCCCCTTCTTAATCTATCACAAAGGCGGCGTTTTCCACGGACCCGCGAGGTGCGCTACCATCTTTCCGCACCGCCCGCTGCCCGGAGTTTCCGCATGGCCCGCCGGAGAAAAAAGAACGCACCGCCCGCAGCACAAGCGGCGGCAGCTCCCGCCGGGGGCCCCGCCTTCTGGTTGAACGACCGGGGGCTGGACAGCCGGGCGCTGGGGCTGCTCCTCATCGCGGGGACGATCCTCGCCTACCTCTCGGCGCTCGGGGCGGGCTACATCTGGGACGACCCGGAGTACCTGACCGCAAACCCGCTGGTGCAGGGCGGCCTCGCGGGGCTGGGCCGCATCTGGATTCCCTTCGAGACGGTGCAGTACTACCCGCTGGTCTTCTCCGCCTTCTGGGCGGAGCACGCCCTCTGGGGACTCGCCCCCTTCGGCTACCATCTGGTGAACGTGCTCCTTCACGCGGGGAGCGCGCTGCTCGTCTGGCGGATTCTTCTCCGGCTCGGGGTGCCGGGGGCGTGGCTCGCGGCGGCGATCTTCGCGGTCCACCCCGTCCATGTGGAGTCGGTCGCCTGGGTGACCGAGCGCAAGAACGTCCTCTCGGGGCTGTTCTATCTCCTCGCGCTCCGGCAGTACCTGATCTTCGATGAAGAAAGCGAAAACAAAGACTGGGCCCTCTCGCTCCTCTTCTTCCTCTTCGCCCTCCTCAGCAAGACGGTGACGGCGAGCTTGCCGGTGGCAATCCTCATTGTCCTGTGGATGCGGGGAAGATCGATCGAGAAAGAGACCATCCTGCGGGTGCTGCCCTTCTTCCTCCTCGGGGCGGCGGCGGGCCTGTTCACGGCATGGCTCGAGGTCTTCCAGGTGGGCGCCTTCGGGGAGGAGTTCGTCCAGGGGCCCATCGCCAGACTCACCCTCGCGGGGATCGTCCCGTGGTTTTATTTGGGGAAACTTTTTTTTTCCCTCCTCCCTGATCTTCTCCTACCCCCGGTGGGCGATTGACCCGGCGCAGCCCCTCCAGTGGCTCGGCCTCACGGGGATGGCGCTCGCCGCTTTCCTGTTGTGGAGGTACCGCGAGCGGTTGGGTCGAGGCCCCGCGGCGGCGGCGCTCTTTTTCCTCTTCACGCTGGGGCCGGTGCTGGGCTTCCTGAACGTCTACCCGATGCGCTTTTCGTATGTGGCGGATCACTTTCAGTATCTGGCGAGCCTCGGGCCCATCGCGCTCTTCGCGGGGGCGGCAGCTGTGCTCTGGAAAAAACGGGAATGGGGCCTTCCGGCCGGGACGGCCCTCGCCGCCCTTTTGCTGATCGCCCTCGGCGCGCTCAGCTACCGGCAGGGGCGCATCTACAAGAGTGCCGAGACCCTCTGGCGCGACACGGCGGCGAAGAACCCCGCGAGCTGGATGGCGCAGAACCATCTCGGGCGCATCCTCGCCGCGCGGGGCGACCTCGCGGGGGCGGTGGCGCGCTACCGCGCCGCGCTTAAAGTGAAGCCCGATCACGCCTACTCCCTCAACAACCTGGGCAACGCCCTGCTGCAGATGGGCAAGAAGGCGGAGGCCATCGAGACCCTGCGCCGCGCGGCGGCGGCGGATGGCACCTACGCCAACGCGAGGAACAGCCTGGGCCGGGCGCTCCTCGCGGCGGGCCGGGTGGACGCGGCCATTGAAACGCTCCAGGAGGCGCTGCGCATCAACCCCCGCTTCGCCCCCGCGCACAGCAACCTCGGGATGGCCTTCATGCAAAAGAGCGCGTCGGATCGCGCCGTGGCCGCCTTCCGGCGGGCCATCGAGTTGTCCCCCCGCCTCACGGCCGCGCGCTACAACCTCGCGATCGCGCTCTCGGAGATGAAAAGGTACGGCGAGGCGATTGCGGCGCTCCGCCCCGGCGCCGCGGAGAGGCAGGCGGCGCAGCTTCTCGCCTGGCTCCTCGCCACCGCTCCCGATGCGAGGCACCGCGACGGGCGGGCGGCGCTGCGCCTCATCGAGGGGAGCCTTCGCGGCAAGCGGGTGAGCCCGCAGTCCATCAGCATCTTCGCGGCGGCGTTGGCCGAGACAGGACAGTTTCAGGGGGCCGCCGAGGCCGCCCGCGAGGCGGCCGCCATGGCCGAGCGCGCCGGCAACACAAAAAACGCGGCCCTTTACCGGGCCTTCGCCGGCCTCTACGCCGCGGGAAAACCCTACCGCCTGCCCGCCCCGTAGCACATTTGCCCGCCCCGACTACTCGTCCCATCGCGATATTCTTCTCGGGCCTCGACGACAAGCGGAACATGGACGAGTCCCTGGAAGAAATGCAGCACGGCGAGGACACCCAGAGCGAGGCGGACATCCGCACGAAGCGCCGCGCGGCGGAGCTCTGAGGGCGGCCGCAAAAAAGCCCCCGCCCTTTCGGACGGGGGCTTTTTCGTTCCGGGAAAACGCGCGCCTATTTTTTCTTCGGCGGGATGTAGCGCACCTTCACCTCGTTGCGTACCGGCTTGAGTGAGCGCAGGTAGGCGATGATGGCGTTCATGTCCGCATCCTTGATGTTCTGGTAGTAGGAATAGCCCATCGGCGGGCCCATCGGGGCGCCGTTGGCCCGCTGGCCGAGCTTGACGGCGACCTTGATCTGCCGGTCGGT
>JAQBZT010000204.1 GCA_027622355.1 bacterium
ATCCACTCCTTCGGCGCCTCGATCCCGCTGCGGTCAAGGAGTTCCAGGTTGTGCTTGTAGGCCATGAAATTCTTGATGTAGGCCAGCGTGCCGCCGCGATAAGGCACCCCCTGGGGCTGACGGCCCTCGATGAGATCAATCACGTTCCGCACGGCCTCTCTCGCCATGGCAATCTGCTCGGCCAGAACAGCCCCGTACACCCAGCCGTCGCGGATGTCTTTTTCAACTCCGACAACGAGGTTGTGGGTCACGATCTTGATCTGGCCGGGCTTGAAACCTCCGGCCTTCACAGCGTCCACTGTCCCGCGCGCAATCAGGGTCGCCCAGGGGTAAATGCCGGCGACATCCGGATGCTTCTTCAGGAGGTCCTCGGCGGTCTGGTAGGCGACCTGTACGTTCGATTTCGTGAATTCCTTCGCCACGATCTGGATTTTGGGATAGTGGCCCAGATAATCCTCAAAGCCTTTGGCCATCGAGGTCACCATCTCAATGCCGCTCGGCCCGGGCAGCATCATCACTTTGCCCTTGTAGCCGATGGCCTCGGCCATCGCCGCGCCGATGAGGAGACCGAGTTCGTAGCTGTTCTTCATGACGCGGTTGGCCACCTTATTGGTATCGACGTCGATATTATCGACGACCACCTTGATTCCTGCGGCTACGGCTTTTTCGACAGCACTGGCCATCCCCTTGGTGCTGGTCGGGGTGATGATCATGCCGTCATACTTGGCGGCGATGATATCATCCACGTGGGCCACCTGTTTGGGCAAGAATTCGTAGCCGCCCGCGTCGAACATGGTGACTTCCACACCCTGTTCTTTCGCCTCCTCGACGCTGCCGTACCATTTCGAGAAAAAGTACGGATCGACACCGTTGGGCACGACGACGGCGATTCTGTAACGCTTTTTCGCCTTCGCCGAAACGGTGACGGGAGTGGCAAAAGTCGCCGTGACGACAAAGGCAACAACCGCCGCCAAAACCATTATAAAACGAAACAGTCTGGTTCTCATTTGTTCTCCTCCTCCTTCGAGACTTTCACAAGAACGGGGTTCGAACACCTGTAGTTCTCTTTCGGACAATTATCCAGCCATCTGATACAGAGAAAAATTTCCCTTTTGTCCCGCTGAAAATCCCCTTTTTGTCTGTCGTCTACTCCCTCCGGCGGCGTGCGCTGAGCGTGACCGCGGCGATGAGCATGACCCCCAAGACAACTTCCCGCGCGAAGGTGCCAACCCCCAGCAGGATGAGACCGTTCAGCAAAAACACCAGAAACAGCGTCCCCAGCGCCGCCTGGATGATGCCGCCCTCACCTCCGTGAAACGTCGTCCCTCCGACAACGGTTGCGGCGAGCGACTGGAATTCAAGCTGGAAGCCGGCCAGTCCGTTCGTGGCGGGAAGCCGCGCCAGATACAAAAAAGAAGTGATGCCCACGCAAAGTCCGCTGATGAAATAGCAGATGAGCTTCACCTTTCCCGTGTCGATGCCGGAGAGGCGCGCCGCCTCTTCGTTTCCACCCGTGAGATAGATAGCCCGCCCCAGTGCCGTTCGCGTGAGGAGCAAATGCAGAACGACGAAAAAAAAGACCGCGATAAAGAGCGTCCCCGGAAGATAGAAGAAATCCGTCAGGCCGATGGTTTGGAGGATGTCTTTTTGCCTGCCGGTGAACTGATGAATGGTCCGGCCGCCCGTAAATACGAGAGCAATGCCCGCGCAGATGAACAGCATGCTCAGGGTGACGATGAAGGGCTGAATCTTTGCGCGGCCGACCAAAAAGCCGTTGATGAAACCGAACATCACGGCGATGGACAGACCCAAGAGTATGCCGACCGGCAACCCGAAATCCAGGATTCCCTGGGCCATCACAACGCTCGAGAGACTGAGCAGCGAGCCCTGGCTCAAATCGATGCCCGAGACAAGGAGTACCATGCTCTGGCCGGCGACGATGAAGAACAAAAGCGATGCGTTTCGAAGCTGGTTTGTCAGGTTATGGGCATCGATAAAATTGTCCACGTAGCCCAATAGCTGAAGAAAAGAAAACGCCAGCATCATGACGATAAATGCCAGGAAAATCCCATATTTTTCCACCAAAGCCCAGGATCGGAATCTCGTATACATGCTTTTTTCGTAGCGCAAGACAGCATTCGCCATTCCGGCAGTTCTCCCCCGCTAGTGCTTTTGTTCACGAAGGGTACTGACCCAAATGGAAGCCAGAATCACCAGACCCACGATGATTTGCTGCCGATAGGTGTCAATACCCATTATATTCAATCCATTCACAAGGAAGATGATGAGAAACACGCCCAGCGTCGTGCCCAGAACCCCTCCGCGTCCGCCGAAAATATGCGTCCCGCCGATAATCGTGGCACCAATCGACTGAAGCAACTGGTCCCCGCCGCCGAGCCGCGGTTCACCCGCGGCACTGACATTCGCCGAAAGAAGAAGGCCCGAAAGAGCGCAAAGAAAACCGCTCAATCCGAATATGGCGATCTTCATGCGCGAAAAACTAATGCCCGCGGAGATGGCCGTCTGCTCGCTGCCCCCGAGGGCATAGACATGGGTTCCGAACCGGGTGTGCTTGAGAAGGTACCAGCTCGCGCCCAGCACCAGAAGAATCCAGACAAACGGAAGCGGGACAGAGCCAAGGCTTCCTTTCGAGAGAGACACATAGAGGGCCTCGACGTGGGCCGGCAGCGTCGCGCCCTCGCGGGCACCTCCCATCTGGAGGCCCCCTGTCCACAACTGGGCCACCCCGCTTCCGACAAAAAGCATTCCCAGAGTGGCGATGAAGGGATACACCCTCAACACGCCGATGAAGTAGCCGTTGATCAATCCGCACGCCAGCCCGACGGCGAGGCCGGTCACGAGGCCGCCGACAAATCCGAAATGGAGCATGGCGCTCCAGCCGATAACGCTCACAATGCTCATGATCGATCCCTGGGAGAGGTCAAAACCGCCCGAGATAATCACGATTGTCTGGGCGTAGGCGAGAAAGAAGAGCCAAGCGTCGCGGCGCACGACGTTAATGAAATTTTCCAGTGTTAAAAAATTATCCGTCGCGATGGTGTAGAAAATCAACAAGGTGGCAAAGGCTCCGATCAATATGAGCCTCTCCCAGGGAATGTTTTTGGCGGGAACACCGAAGATCAGTTTCTCGCCGCTCACCGTCCCTGCCGCACTCATGCGTTTCCTCCGTTATCCGCGGAACCCGTTCCGCCCGCTGAATCATTTTCGGCGACCATGGCATACCGCAAAACACTTTCCTGGGTGGCTTCTTTTCGGAGCATGTCCGCCGTGAGCCGCCCCTCGCGCATCACCAAGATGCGATCGCTCATCCCCAGAATCTCGGGAAGCTCGCTCGAAATCATCAGAACGGCGGCACCGTCCTGGGCCAGCTTGAGCATCTGGGAGTGAACTTCAAATTTCGCCCCCACGTCGATCCCGCGGGTGGGTTCATCGAAGATGAGTACGTTGGCCTCGCGGAACAACCATTTGGCGAGGACGACTTTCTGCTGGTTTCCGCCGGAAAGAAAACGTATGAGCGTGTCCTGCGTAGGTGTCATGATATTCAGCTGATCGATGTGTTCCTTGACCAGATTTTTTTCAAGCACAAGATTGAGAAACCATCGCTGGATGAGGCGCCGAAGATTCGCGCTCGTCGTGTTAAAGGCAACCGAAAGTATTTGGGTCAGTCCTTCAGTCTTCCGGTCCTCGGGCAAGAGGCCCAAGCCCTGCCGTATCGCCAAGGTGGGCGTCCATTTCCGCTCATGGTTCAGAATCAGGAAGGACCGAACCAGGACCATCACGACCCCACCGGCCAACATCACCCATTCCAAAACGAAATTCTGAGTAAATAGGCTCGCAATCACCATGCTGAAGATCGCGAAGGCGTACCAGACGCCCAGGTCCTGCCACATGGTCCGCCACGCATAGTGCCGGGCCATGACCCAAATGATCGCCTGACGGATGAGGGCGAGCCCCGCCGCAGCGAAATAAGGCATGGGGCTGTTGCGAATATTATATATCGGGCTGCCGATGACCCATTCGTAAAACCATGCCACGCTGAGAAAAGGCGGCGGATTGTTCATGTTGAGCGAAACGGGATCATAGATGCCCTGGAAAAACACCGTAAAGGCAGGAAGCGCAAAGAGGAAAAACAAAACATCCACCAGCGCCTTCCACGCCGGATAATGGGGCTGGCGTTGCGACTCTTCCTTTTCTTTCGTCGCGTGCGTTACTTCAACCGTTCCGCTATCTACCCGATCGGCGCCCATGACCGCTCGCGCCACCTCCGTGCGGCCCGCACCGACGAGGCCGGCCAAGCCGACAATCTCGCCGTAATGAAGGTCGAAATTGATATCCTCGAAAACGCCATCACGGGAGAGGTTCCGGACGTGCAGGGCTACTTCTCCGCGCTCCCGGGGCGTCCATGGAAATTTCTCGTCCAGCGTGCGGCCGACCATCTGGGTGATCAGGAAATCAAGCTCTACTTCCTTCACGTCCCATGTGCCCATGTACCCGCCATCGCGCAGCACGGTCACCCGGTCGCCGATCTTATGAACCTCATCCAGCCTGTGAGAAATATAGATAATGCCCACGCCTTGGCTGCGAAGGCGGTTTACCGCCTTGAATAGCTCGCCGATTTCATGTTCACTGAGAGAAGAGGTGGGTTCGTCCATCACCAGAATCTTGCAATCAAACTCGAGGGCGCGAGCGATCTCCGTCATCTGCTGATCGGCGACGCTCAGGGAGCGGATCGGAGCGCGGATGTCGATCTTTACATCGAGCAATTCCATGATCTCGCGTGATTTTCTTTCAACCTGCTTCCAGTCCACCCGCCTCGATATGCCGGATAGAACAGGCTCCCGGCCGAGAAAAATATTTTTCGCAACACTGAGATCGGGAACAAGATTCAATTCCTGGTAGATGACGCTGATTCCGAGATCGCGGCCCGTGCGGGCATCCGCGATGGTGGTGGGCGCTCCGCCGATGCGGATCTCTCCGCTGTCGGCCTGGTAGATGCCGGCCAATATTTTAATCAGGGTGGATTTTCCGGCGCCGTTCTCGCCCAGAAGGACATGGACCTCTCCTTCGCGCAGGGTAAAATTCACCTCCTTGAGCGCATGAACGCCGGGAAAGTGCTTGTCGATTTTGCTCATCTCAAGGAGGCCGGAGTTGCCTGCCATCACTTCCCCTCAATCGCCGGTGCATGCCGCGGGGCAACGCCGACAACTCTCCTTTCATCAGAAGGCATGATGACGCCCCAAAAATCCGCGAACAATAGAATATTTTTGTCCATTTATTATTGCCTAGCCTATTCGAAAAAAGGATGCCGGTCAATGAAACTTAAGAGGGGAGGGGGGGATTTATTTTCCATTGCAGAATGGACAAATCAAATCCTGAGTTCCATGCACGGTTATTCCGGATAACACGCTCCCGGCCCCTTGCTCCATGTCATTTCAGGGCCGGAGTGACCCGAAAAGACATTTCAGCCCACATTATGCGGCGGAACAGAGCGAAAAGAGCCGGTAATCTTTGTAACTATATGATATAATTGGCTA
>JAQBZT010000205.1 GCA_027622355.1 bacterium
TGAGCCGAGAAATACTAATCTGCGACATTATTCATACCTTATTCAACGGAATTCAAGTATTTAACAAATGAAACCTCATGAAACACATTATGTGTGGCACATTTTTTTCGATGATGGATTCGGGCGGAGATGCGTGCAAGCCAAAAGGGTGGAACAAATGTTCCCCCATATGAGGACTCCAATTATACCCGAAATCACCGGCGGGAAATAGCGGCGATGCGAAACCGAGATGCCGCCGGAAAGGGATTGAAAATCAATGAAATTGGCGGCGCCGGCTGGCGGAGGGAAGGCGCAGCTCCTTGCGGTATTTCGTCACCGTTCGGCGGGCGATGACCACATCCTTTTCCCGCAGTTTCTCGACAATCTCCTGGTCGGTGAGCGGTTTTTTCTTGTCCTCCTGCTCCACGATGTGCCGTAGCCGCTCCTTCACCGCCACCGAAGAGGTGTTCTCGCCGCCGCCGCGGGATTCGAGTCCGCTATGGAAAAAGTATTTCAGGCTGAACACCCCCTGCGGGGTCTCCATGTACTTGCCCGTCGTTACGCGGCTGACCGTCGATTCGTGCATTTCGATATCTTCGGCCACATCCCGGAGCACAAGCGGGCGTAAATGGTTGACGCCGTGGTTGAGAAATTCTTCCTGAAATTTTACGATGCTCCGGGCGACCTTCATGATCGTTTGACGCCGCTGTTCGATGCTCTTCAGGAACCAGAGGGCGGCCCGCATCCGCTCCTCCAGGTATTTTCGCGCCTCGGGAGGCGTTCCGTCCCGGTTTTCCAGCATGGAATGAAACATCGGGCTGACGCGAAGCGGCGGCAGTCCGTCATCGTTCAGGATGATATCGAAATCAGCCTCTCTTTTAATGACCGTGATGTCGGGCACAGCGACCTCTACCCGCTCTTCGGAAAAGCGGGCGCCCGGGTTGGGGTTCAGGCTGCGGATCAGATTGACCGCTTCGATAATCTCCTCCACGGACACCTTGTTCTGACGTGACAGGCGGACAAAATGCCGATCGTGGAGGTTCTCGATGTTGTCCAGGAGCAGGCGCTCGGCCAGCTCATGGATCTTCTTCTCGTCCTTTCCGAGCCCCCCGCGCAGGTTTTTCAACTGCAGCAAGAGGCACTCCTGGAGGTTTCTCGCCCCAATGCCCGGCGGGTCGAATTCATGAATCAGCGCCAGCGCCCGTTCGCCCACCTCGGCCGAGAGGCCCGCCCTGGCGGCCAGTTCCTCCGGCGAGGCCTGAAGATACCCGGAATCGTCGATATTCCCGATGATTTCGGCGGCCACGTGCCGCGTATCTTCATCGGCCGCGGTGAGATTCAGCTGCCATTCCAGATGCTCGTGGAGTGTCTCGGACACGCTGAGGGTCTGTTCGTAGGAAGGAAAATCCCCATCGCTCGCAATCGAGGGAAGCGAGGAAGAGTGCGAGGTGTCCTGCACGATGTTTTCCCATTCGATTTCGACCTCTCCCCGCTCGTCCGTCTGGGTGTCGGGCAAATCCTCCGGGGATTCGGGCATCTCCCCATCCGCCACCTCTTTGACTTCCTCTACGGAATCTTCCAGGACCGGATTCTCCTGCAGTTCCTGCTGCACCGCCTGCTGAAGCTCAAGGCGCGTCAGCGGCAAAAGGCCGATCGCCTGCTGCAGCATCACCGTCATGACGAGGCGCTGCTCGTGGCGAAGCTGAAGGCGGGGCTGGAGCGTCACCGTTGTTTCCTCATTGTGAAAATTTACGGACTAAAGCCGAAAGGACTCGCCCAGGTAAACGTCCCTGGCTTTTCCGCTCTCGGCGATGGTCTTCGGGTCACCAGATTCGAGTATCTTTCCTTCGCTGATGATGTAGGCCCGGTGAGAGATCTGGAGCGCCTCGCGGACGTTGTGATCGGTGAGCAACACGCCAATGTTCCGCTCACAAAGACCCCGAACGATGCCCTGAATCTCGTTCACCACGATCGGGTCGATGCCGGCGAAAGGCTCATCGAGCAGGATAAAAGTAGGCGAGGTCGCCAGGGCGCGCGCAATTTCGACCCGGCGGCGCTCCCCGCCGGAGAGGGAAAATCCCTTGCTCCGCCGGACGTGTTCGAGGTTCAAGTCATGGATCAGTTCCTCCGCCCGCTGTTTTCTCGAAGCGGAGGTGCCCGGCATCAGCTCCAGGATGGCGAGAATGTTGTCCTCCACCGTGAGCCGCCGGAAGACGGACGCCTCCTGCGGCAGATAGCTGATCCCCATGCGCGCCCGGCGGTACATCGGCTCGCCCGTGATCTCCCGGCCGTTCAGAAGAACCGCCCCTTCGTCCGGGGCAATGAGGCCGACGATCATGTAGAAAATCGTCGTCTTCCCTGCCCCGTTCGGCCCGAGGAGGCCGACAATTTCCCCCGGTGCCACTTCCAGGTCCACGCCGTCGACAACACGCCTCCCGGCAAAACTCTTCACAAGCCCCCGCGCACCCAGCGTATGCGCCGAAAGATCGCCCGGGGAGCCCGCTTCCATTGATGCTCTTTTATGCTGGATCATCGGTCACTTTTTGGGGGCGGGAGCGGGGCGCTTCTCTCCGCTCGGGAAAAGGGTCACGTTTACACGTTTCGATCTGCTTCCGTCCACAACCGTCCGCTCTTCCTGCAGGAAGAGCGTGATCTTGTCGCCGATGATCAGGTTATCCCCCTCCCAGGCCTTCGGGTTGCCTGTCAAAATAGCGATACCGGTGCGCTCGTTGTAGTCCAGATTCTCCCCCGAGGCGAACTTCCCCTTGCCCTGGTTCACGAGGACATTCCCTGTCGCCACGAGCCGCTCGACAGAATTCTCGGGGGCCGCGGCGGGAGGCTTGGCCGCGGTCTTCTCCTTTGGATATTCCTTTTTCTTCGGATACTTCTTTGTATCTTTCTTTGGGTCTTTCTTCCCGTCCTTTTTCTTTTCCTCAAAATAGACGCGGAGCTTGTCCGACTTGATTTGCATTTCGCCCTGTGTCGCCACGACATCACCGATGAAATCCACGAAATGCAGCTTACTGAAGGCTTCCATTCGGTTGGACGTGATGTGAATCGGCTCTTGCTTTTTCGGTTTCGCGGCGGCCTTCGGAGCAGCCGCGGGGGGGCTGGGCGCAGTTGTCGGAGCAGCTACAGGGGGGCTGGGCACGGCCGTCGCCCCCGCGGCGCCCGTCACAAGAGCGGCCATCGCAAAGACGAAAAAGAATCCGCAGATGATGTTTTCCGCAGCCCGATGCACGCGCATGAATCAGCCCTTCCTTTTCTTGGGGGCACCGGATTGGGCGGGGAGCGCCTTGTGGGGCGCCTTGCCGCCGGCTGCCGCGGCGTCCACGCCCTGGATGATTGCCCGCACGTTCCGCTCCAGCGTGAACTGACCCATATCCGTGCGGCCGAAAAGTCCCGTTCCCGTGAGCCGGAAAGTGCTATTCCGGAGAACAACCGGGTCTTTGGTCTCCACGTATTTCTTCTCGGAGTTGAAACGAAGCGACTCTGTCTCGACGATGTATCCATCGTCAGTGAGAATCCGGACGTTGCCCTCCAGCTGGATGTTGCGGGTCCGGTTCTCCATTACGCCGCGCTCGGCGTAGACATTCATTTTCTTCCCATCCTTGGGATAAAACAGGATGTGCAGATTGCGCATCTGGGTGATGTCCTGCTTTTGATAGACTTTTGCCTGGTCCGCCCACAACTCCCACTCCTTCGCGCCCTTTTCGTTTTGCACGACATGGACGCGGTTGATTTGCAGATCCGCATCCGTGCCCAGCACCTTGATCTCGCCGAACTCGATCTGCGGCAGGGGGGAGCGGAACAGGTAGAAGGACACCACGGCGATCAGAAGAAGCATGGCGGTCAGGGTTGCTCTTTTGAGGAATTTGACCGAGAACATGATTTCCCAGGGTCCCGAAAGCAAAATGGGCGCACACTTGCACAGGGGCGGCGGGATTGCAGTTTCTGCTTTACTTCCTGCAAGCCTGTTCTATACTTGCAAATATGATGCCACTTCCAGGAAGCCCTGTAAAGACCTGATTTCTAGGGATAGAATACGCAGCAAACGAGATGCCCCGAGGGGGTGGGCGAGCGCCCTAGCCACCGAGCCGGATACGGCGGCGGTGGGCGTCTAGCACATCGATCTGGACCCGATGGGCCTCCGGATAGGTGTGCGCCCTCAGTTTTTCCGCCCATTCGAAGATGAGGATTTCCCCGGCGTCGGTGGCCTCTCCCAGATCCAGATCGTCGGGGTCGAAATTCGCGGGCAGCCGGTACAGATCCACGTGCCGGACCGGCGGCTGCGTCGGGTGATGGGTCATGTACACGAAAGTGGGGCTGCGGACGCTCCGCCCTTCCCCGCCCGGGAGGCCGTGAACGAGTCCACGGACAAATACGCTTTTCCCCGCCCCGACCTCTCCATAGATCAGAACGATGGACCCGGGAACGAGGCTTCCGGCGAAACGGCCGCCGAGCCGCTCCGTCTCTTCGGGGGATTGGGTGATCGTCTCTTCGGGAGCGGGCGTCAAGAAGCCGCTTCCTCCAGTACCCGTTGCCGAGCGAGCGGGAGGGCGGAGAGCAGATCGGTCGCAGTCAATCCGATCCCGCCTATCTGATGCGCCGCGATATCCCCTGCCAGGCCGTGAAGGTAAACGCCCGCGACCAGCGCTTCCTCCGGGGCAAGCGACTGGGAGAGCAGGCCTCCCACCACGCCGGCGAGAACGTCCCCCATTCCGGCGGAGGCCATCGCGGAGTTCCCGGTGGGGTTCATCCACCCCGCCCCTCCGGGTGTTCCGATGATCGTTCCCGCCCCCTTCAGGGCGATGTAAAGCTGATGCCGGGTGGCGAACTCTATGGCGAGCCCTACCCGGTCGGCCTGTATCTCCTTGGCAGACACCCCCATCAGGCGCGCCATCTCCCCCGGGTGCGGCGTCAGAAGTAGATCGGCGCGCGTACCCTTGAGCACGGTCAGATCATGCGAAAGGGCGTTCAGGGCATCCGCATCCAACACCATCGGCTTCTCGATGTGCTGGATCATCTGCTGGACCAGTTCGACGGCCCGGGGATGGGTCGTCAGACCGGGGCCGACGACCACTGCATTCATGCCCGCCGCATGCTCGAGAATGACTTCAAAGGCATTTTCTCCAACCGTCCCGCTGCCGGTCGAGGGCAGCGGAATGGCCATCACCTCCGGCGGGCCGGCTTCGACGGCAAACGCCACCAGCTCGGGGATGGCGACGGAGACTTTTCCCGCGCCCGAGCGCAGCGCGGCCACCGCCGCCATGAGCACGGCGCCCGTCATCCCCGACGAGCCGCCCACGATGAGAAGGTGTCCGGCGTTTCCCTTGTGGGCGTCGCGCCGCCGCACCGGTAGCATTGCGGCGAGATCCGCCGCCTCGGTCAGATGAAGTTCCACACCCTCGGCTTCGAAACAGGCGGTGGGAATCCCGATGTCGAGACACTCCACCTCGCCCACGAAGTCTGCGGCCGGAAAA
>JAQBZT010000206.1 GCA_027622355.1 bacterium
CGAGCTCGTAGATCCCCTCGTCGGCCGGCTGCTGGGCGTAGTGCCAGATCAGGGTGATGAACTCGGCCGGAACCACTTTGTAGGCGTCCACGAACTGCTCGGTCAGCTGCGCAATCGTTCCGCCATGGAAAATTCCGCTGTCCTTGATGTTCTGGATCCAGTCGATGCTCTCTGTATCGTCCGGAAATTGCGGGAAAAAGGGGACGTAGAAGTTCTGGTAGATGTCGAGGTCATACTTGCGGAGCTTCTCGTTGTACTCCTCCTCGGATTCGGCCACGTGAATCCAGCGGCACATGTTCTGCCGCTCTCCGAGGGCGAAGTCGTGGCCCGCCTTTGCGGCCTCCTCGACATACACATGGGCGAACTCTTCCATTTTACTCAGCTTGGTGAAGTACGTAGGGCGGATGCCGCGCTGGGCGGCGAAGCGGATCGAATCGACGCTGGCGCTCACCGCCTGGAACAACGGCGGATAGGGATCCTGATAGGGCCCGGGGCACACTGCAACGCGCTTCACATAGCCCCGCTCGTCAATCTCGCCATCGGTGCCCGCGCTCTTGGCGCTCTTCCAGGCCGGATACTTGATGCCGTCTGACGGATAGGGCGCCTGGTAGTACTTCCCGTCGAGTTCGATGGATTCTTCCGTCCAGCATTTGATGAGCATATCCACGCGCTCTTCGAAGACCTCGCGGTTCTTCACATCGTCTTTTCCCCCGAGGCTGTCGGAAACGGTCGCCACCGCCTCGGCCTGCTGGCCGAGGATGTTCGCCCAGCGCGACTGGTAACCGCGGGCGACCCCGCAGAAGAACTTCCCCTTGGTGATGTGATCGAGAATCGCCGTTTCCTCGGCCACCCGAATCGGGTCCTGGGTGGCCATGACGTAGCCCAGCGCCCCGATCCGCGCATTCTTGACATGGGAAGCCCACCAGGCGTTCAGCACGCCCGGGTTCGGGCCGACCTCGTAGCCCTCCGAATGGAGATGGTGCTCGATGGTGCTGACGCCCCAGACCCCCATCCTGTCGGCCGCCTTCACGATGCCGAGCCAGTCGTGGAGGACTTTGTTGTAAAGCTCCTTGTTACGGCCCAGGGGGCGCTTTCTCTCTCGGTCCGCCCGATCCTCGGAAGGGAGCATCGGATAGAGCTGAAGAATCACTTTCGGTTTTGGCATGCCGACCTCTCCTAGGATGCCCAAAGGTAAATCGGATAGTTTATCGCGCTAAGGTTTTTGAAAAGAAGGAATCCCTTCGTTCACTTTTTTGAGGAGCGAGACCAGCACGTCTCTCTCTTCTTCCGTCAGGTTGTGCATCAGCTCCGCGATGCGGGTATAGTAATCCGGCAATATCGTTTCGAGCACTTCCTGCCCCTTTTGCGTCATCCGGATCGAAAACATCCGGCGGTCGCCGTTCAGCTGCTGCCGCGCTATCAAGCCATCGCGTTCGAGGCCGTCGAGCAGGCCGGTCATGGTGGCCCGGCTGACCCCGGCCTGTTCGGCCAGGCGGGAGGGATTGATCCCGGCGTCCTCTTCGTGAAGCTGAATCCGCTGGAGCAAAAGAAGGACAATGAAACGGGACTGGGACATATTGTGGCGGGAAAGGTTGGTCTCGAACGCGGACAGTAGATCGCTTCCCGTTCGAAGGAGAAAATAGCAGGTCACAACGGCCGAGGGATCGAGCTCGGAATACAGGGTTGCAACCGAATCAATCAAAGAGCGCGAGGGCAGCTCCCGCATGTGAAACATTGGCATCTCCAAGCAGCAAAATTTAGTACGGAGACGTATTATACGGGGCCATATCACCTTGTCAAAGGTACTCCTCCGCCGGATGGCAGCCTGGGGCGGCCCTCCGCTATGATGGAAAAGCGGAAATTACACCGGGGGCGAGGGAATTGTCTTGATAGATCGCTATTTTGATGATTTTTCCATTGGCGAGATCTTCACTGGGCAGGCGGTCCGTATCACGGAGGAGGAAATCCTCTCTTTTGCCCGGCGCTTCGATCCCCAGCCGTTTCACCTCGATCCGGAAGCCGCCCATAACTCCCCCTTCGGCGGGCTGATCGCAAGCGGCTTTCATACCCTGCTCGTCTCGTTCCGCTCTTTTCTCGATACGGGCGCCATCTCCGCCTGCAGCATCGGCTCCCCCGGCCTCGAGGAATTGAAATGGCTCGTCCCCGTCCGCCCGGGGGACACCCTCTGCGTCACCGCCGAAGTCCTGGAGATGCGCCCGTCGAATTCCAAGCCTGATCGCGGTATCCTGAAAATGGGATACGAAACGAAGAACCAGCAGGACGAGACCGTGATGACCCTTCGGGGACTTCATCTGCTGAAAAGAAATACGAAGAACGATTAGCGCAGGGCCCACACGGCCCGAATCCGCGGAGAGATACGAAATGCCCGAAAAAATGACAAAGAAAGAAGAGGAATGGCGCCGGAAATTAACGCCCGAGCAGTTCGCCGTCACCCGGCAGGGCTCGACCGAACCCGCCTTCACCGGGGCGTTTCACGATTTGAAGGATAAAGGCAATTACCACTGCGTATGTTGCGGCGCCGAGTTGTTCCGCTCATCCGAGAAGTTCGATTCCGGCACCGGCTGGCCGAGCTTCTGGGAGCCGACGGAAGCGGAAACCATCTTGGAAAAAGAAGATTCGAGCTACGGCATGCGTCGGGTGGAAGTTTTGTGCGCATCCTGCGACGCACATCTGGGCCACGTGTTTCCCGACGGCCCTCCGCCGACCGGGCTTCGCTACTGCATCAACTCGGCGGCCCTGAAATTTTCAAAAACCCCGTAGATCTCCCGGCGGAGCCTACCGGTTCACAAGGCTGCGGTGGAGCCAGCCCCGCACCCGGGATCGAAGACGGGTGGGCGAAACCGGTTTTGTCATGTAATCCGTCGCGCCGGCCTCGAAACAGGAAATGATGTCTTTTTCCTCAAGCTTTTTCCCGGTGACGATGAGGATGGGAATATCCCTCAGTCCGGGCTCGGCCGAGTTGCGGATGGAGCGGCATACCTCAAGGCCGTCAAGGAGCGGAAGAACCAGGTCCAGAACCACCAACGAGGGCTTTTCGATCTGGAACGCCCGCACCGCGGACTCTCCATCTTCCACGACGACGACCCGGAGCGATTCCTTCTGAAGTGTTTCCTTGAGCATCGCGGCGGACAATCTGTCGTCCTCCACCACCATCACGGTATCCGGCCGGCCGGCCCTTTCCCCGGAAACGATGGCGGACTCCCCGGGATGAAGGGGGGAGAAACTCCCGCTCTCCGTTTCCCGCAACTCGACAATCTCCCCCTCAGTGGCCGCCCCGATTTCGAGGGAAGCCCCGGCGCTCTCGCCTCTCCGGCGGGCCTTCTCGACCATGCCGTCAACGGCTTCGTCCGTCCGGAGGGGATCGTGATGGAAAAGCGCGAGTCTTTTGACTTGGCCGGCCAGGGCGTAGTCTACCGCCTTCTCAACGGGCGAGTGCCCCCAACCCTGCTTTTGCCGGTACTCCTCGAGCGTGAACTGGGCATCGTGGATCAACAGATCGGCCCTCGCCAGAAAATCCACATGCCTCCGATCCTCGTGGTGGATGGGGCGCACGCCGGAGTTTTCCCCGATCGGGTACAGCGAGTTGGGTTCGTGATCGGAGATGTAGACCACAGACGCCTCGCCGGTTTCGATGCGGTAGCCCACGGTCAGGACCGGGTGGTTCATGTATTGCACCCTGATCCGGAAAGGGCCGATGTCGAATTGCCCCTCGCCCACCGGATGAAACTGGACAATCGCCCGGGTTTCCGCGAGCGAGATGGGAAAGTAGGCATAGGACATCTGTCCGCCCAGGACGTTTTCCAACTGCGTCCCGAAGTCGCCCGGCGCATAGACATTCCACTTTTCTTCCAGGAACAGGGGAGCGAAAAACGGAAAACCCTGGATGTGATCCCAGTGGGTATGGGTGATGAGCAGATGGCCTTGCGATGGACGGTCCTTATCTGTGACAAGCGCCTGGCCCAGATCGTGGATTCCGGTTCCCGAATCGAGAATGAGGCGTGTGCCGTCCGCCGCGAGCACTTCCACGCATGACGTATTCCCGCCATAGCGGACAGTGCTCCTTCCCGGCTTCGCGATGGACCCGCGGGTTCCCCAAAAACGGATTTGCATGCCTGCTCCCAATCACTCGCCCGCCGGGCTGGCCAAATTTTATCCGGGCGGGGGCAAAACCCACCCGCTTCGACAATTTCCTTTATAGAGAACCTGCGGCAGTTTCGTAAACCCGAATTGTGTCCCGGGCCGCGTTTTCCCATGTGAACCGCCGGGCATGCGCCAGGCCTTTCTGGCGCATCTCCTCCCGGAGGCCCGCGCTTTCGGCCAGCCGGAAAATCGCCTCCCCCCATGCCTTTTCGTCCTCCGCGGGCAGGAGAAGAGCCGCATCCCCAGCGGCCTCGGGCACCGCGGCGCGATCCGCGCAAAGCACCGGCGCGCCGCAAGCCATCGCATCCAGAACGGGCAACCCGAACCCTTCATACAGCGAAGGGTAGAGCGCGATTTTGGCCCCGGAGTAGAGGCCCGGCAGCGCCTCATCCTCCACATGGCCCAAAAGATGGAAAGCGCCCTCGCCCGCGCTCGTTTCCACCAGTTCCCTGACCCGCCTCCCGTAGGGGCTGCGCATATCCCCCGCCAGGGCCAGCGGCCAGCCGAGCCCCATTTCCCGCGCCCGCAGATAGGCGGCCACCAGCATCTCGAGGTTCTTGCGGTAGTCGTAGCCGCCGACATAGAGAAGATAATCCCCCGGAAGTCCGTAGCGGGCGCGCATTTGTTCAAGTTTTTCCGCATCCGCCACCGGCCCCATCTCCGGGGAGGGGGCCGGATAGACCACATCAATCTTACCCTCCGGATAGTCCATCAAACGAACCAAATCCCGGCGAGTGGACTCCGAGATCGCGATGACCCGATCCACGCGCTTCAGGGCGAATCGGAGGTATTGGCGAAAAAGCCAAATCTTTCGGCCCACCGGCAGGGCATAACGCTCTTGATAGATTTCGGATATGGCCATCGGCATGAGATCGTAGATGTGGCCGATGGCCGGACAGGGGTATCGGTACAGGGGGAGGTTCCACTGAAAGTAGGCATGAAACACATCCAGTCCGCTCCGGCGTACCTGGCGGGCAAGCCGGAGGGCGTCCATCAGCCATGCCGGCGAAAACCCGGCCGGAACGCCCGGACGGTGAAGGCGCCGGACGCTTCCCTCCTCCCCGTGCGGGGAGGCACCCTGTGCCTCATGGGAAAAAAGAACAAATTCATTCCCGCCTCTTTGCCGAAGCAGGGCCTCCAAAAGGTGATGACCCAGGGCGCCCACCCCCCTTCCGCGGTGCTGGGTAATCGGGGCCGTATCAATTCCAATTCGCATTTATCTGTTATCCCGGAAATGCAGGCAAAATATGGCAGAAATCATCTCCGAATCTTCCAATAATAAAAATACCAGTC
>JAQBZT010000207.1 GCA_027622355.1 bacterium
CTTTTTTGGCAATTATGGAGAATATCTCCTTGAAAATGTCTTTAAAGACACCTATACTTTTCCCGCTATGACGCAGCGAATCGATGTGATTTTGAATGCGCTGGGCTGGACGCAGAGCGAGCTGGCCGAGCGGGCGCAAATCGACAAGGGGAAAATCTCGCGCTATATCAGCGGCGAGATTCAGCCCAACGTGGGCACACTGGTTCGCATCGCGCGTGCGCTGGGGTGCGGCTCGCTCGATGAGATCTGGCCGATGGGGCCGGAGGCAAGGGGAGGAGAGTTCTTGAGCGCCAGAAAAGCAGGCGGGGGCCGCCGCGCCGAAGTCCGCCGCCAGACCTCCGAGACCGATTTTACGGTGTCGATCGATCTCGACGGTGCCGGGAAGGGGAGCATCGCGACCGGCATCGGGTTTTTCGACCACATGCTCAACCAGATTGCCCGCCACGGCCTGATCGACATCACCGTGAAGGGAAAGGGCGATCTGGAAGTGGACGCCCATCACACGGCCGAGGACGTGGGGATTCTCCTCGGTCAGGCGATCGCGAAGGCGCTCGGGGACCGCGCGGGCATCCACCGGTTCGCGGACGTGCGCCTGCCGATGATGGATGCGCTGGCCCACGTGGTCATCGACGCGGGGGGGCGGGGGAACCTCGTCTACAGCGCCCGCTACCCCGAGGCCCGGGTCGGCGCGCTCGACGCCGCGCTCGTTCGGGAGTTCTTCTGGTCGGTGGCCACCCACGCGGGCATCGATCTGCACATCGAAGTGTGTTACGGGGAGAACACCCACCACATGGTGGAGGCCGTTTTCAAGGCCTTCGCCCGTGCGATGCGCGATGCGGTGGCCCTCGATCCGCGCGAACCGGGCGTGCCGAGCACGAAGGGCGTTTTGTAGGCCGTTTTGCCGGAATCCGCACTTTTGTAGAAATGCCGCTGAGGAGATTTTGTCCGTGAAGGGCGCCATCGTCATCGTTGACTACGGGATGGGCAACGTGAAGAGCGTGCGCAACGCGCTCGCGCGGATCGGCGCCGCCTGTGTGCTCTCGACCGACCCCGTGGCGCTCGCGGGGGCGCCGGGCATCATCCTGCCGGGGGTTGGCGGCTTTCCTGAGTGCATGCAGGCGCTCGATGCCTCGGGGCTGAGCGATCCGCTGCGCGATGCGATCGCGCGCGGGGTGCCCTATCTCGGCATCTGCCTCGGGCTGCAGGTTCTCTTCGAGGAGAGCGAGGAATTCGGCAAAACGCCGGGCCTCGGCATCCTGCCGGGGCGCATCCGCCGCTTCCCGAAAAATCTCGAAGAAGCGGGAGAGGCGCTTCACGTCCCCCACATGGGCTGGAACGGAATTCACCTCGAGGCGCCCTCCCCGCTTCTCGAAGGGGTGGCCGAGGGAGAGTATTTCTACTTCGTCCACTCCTACTACGCCGAGCCGGGCGAAGCCTGCCGCCCCTGCATCGCGGCCACCTGCACCCACGGGGTGCCCTTCATCGCGAGCGTGCGGCGCGGGAACCTCTTCGCCACCCAGTTCCACCCCGAAAAGAGCGGGGCGCGCGGCCTCGAGATACTCCGCCGCTTCGCGTCGCTCTGCGGCCTTGCGGCGGCGCCGTCGCCCTCCGCCTGAAGTTCCCGGAAAACGCTCAGGCCGCCTGTTCCGGATACGCGCGTCTGACCCCCTCGGGGAGGAGCGCCCCCGCCAGATAGCCCGCCGTGCAAAGGCCCAGCCCGAAAAGGTTCACCCCGAAGGTACGCGCGTACTTCCCGGCGCCGAGGGCGATCCAATCGGGAAAGATGCGCAACCCCAGCGCGCCCTCGAGGGCGAGGAGCGCCCCGAAGAGCAGTCCCGGCCAGAAGGCGAGGTGGAAGCTCGCCCGCCCGGCCCCGCGGAGGAAGGCGAGGATGAAGATGGGGGCGAGGCCCATCACCATCGTGCCGCTGATGGTGGTCGCCGCGATGATGGCCGGCCCGGCGCGATCGCCCATGTAGATGCTGAGGAGGGGGAGGTTTCCCAGAAGGGCGATCGCCACGAGAAAAAGGCGCCCCTTGCGGATCTGCGCCGCATCCGGCGCGCCCCGGCGATTCGACCAGTCGCGGGCGGCGAGCTTCGCCGTGCTGGCGACAGTGGAATCGAGCGTCGAGCCCGCGCTCGTGAGCATGATGGCGTTGAAGACGAGCAGCATCGGCAGCCCGAAGAGGATCGGCACCGCCACCGAGGGGTTCCCCTTCACGCCGTGGCTCAGGGCGTAGAGTCCCACCCCACTGAAGAGGAAGATGAAGCCGCCCGAAATGAGCCCGGCCAGGATGAAGGCGCGCAGCATCACCCGCGGCGGGGTGATGAACGCCCGGTCCGTCATCACCGGATCGTGGAACGGGTAGCTCAGTACCTGGACGAGGGCGAGGCCGCAGAAGGTGAGCCCGGCGAGGTGGGCCGCCTCGCCCGCCTGCGGCAGCCCCCGCGCGGCGAGGCCGGGCCAGAGGGTGATGAGGATGACGGTGAGCAGCGCCGCCGCGAGGAGCATCTGCGCCCCGTCGGTGAGCAGGCTGCTCCGCAGCCCCCCGCGCCAGCTGTAGTAGGCCGTGAAGGCGGTGACGAGAGCCGCCGCCGTCCAGTAGGCGGGGCTTCCCTCCGCGCCGAAGTAAAGGGCGGCGACCTTCGTGTTCGACCACACCTCGTTGAAGAGCCGGATTGCGATGGCGATGAGGAAGAGCCGCGCGCAGAGCGTGCCGTACTTGTCCACCAGGAAATGGGAGAGGGAGATGTAGCCGCCCCGCGTCCGGAGGAGGTAGATTACTACGCCCGCCGTCAGGAAGCTCAGGTAGTAGAAGGCGTAGCCGACCCCCCCCGCCACCCCGAAGGCGGCCGAAAGGCTCGCGGCGTTGGAGATCGATTTGGCGAAGATCCAGGTGATGGCCCCGCTTGCGACGAGAAGCCACAGGCCGGGCGGTGCGCCCTCCTCGGTACCGCCCTCGAAGAACTGTGCGGCCGAGACCCGCCGCGGGGTCATCATCCAGACGAGCAGGCAGTAGGCGGCCAGCACGAGCCAGGGAAGCCAGAGTGTTGCCGCCATCATGCGCTCCCATTCGATGGTTTGTTTCGAGAATCAAGGATGAACGCGGTTTTACATCGTGCGCGTTCGGTGCGCAAAAGTCGCCAGAGGGATAACGCCGGAGGGCGAGTTTTCATTCCATTTGGGGGAGTTTTGCCGCCCGGTTTGCATTCCGCAGCGTTTGGGTTTAATCAACGCGGAACGGCCGGCCCGGCCGGCGGGCGGAAAAGCCCGCATTGCGAGCGATTTGGGGAGAAATCATGCTGATCATCCCGGCGGTGGACCTGATGGAAGGCGGCTGCGTCCGCCTCATCCAGGGAAAGCGCGAGAACGTCATCCGCTACCCGGGCACCCCGGCGGATGTGGCCGCCGGATGGGTGGCCCAGGGAGCGAAGCGGGTCCACTTCATCGATCTCGACGGCGCTTTCGGTGGCGCGCCCGCCCATCTGGCCGAACTCCGCGAGGTGGTCCGAAGGGTGGACGTGCCGGTGCAGTTCGGCGGCGGGGTCCGCGATGCGGCAGCGCTCGCGGATGTCCTGGACGCGGGGGCCGCCTTTGTCATCCTGGGGACGAGCGCCCTCAAAAATCCAGACTTCCTCCGCCGCGCGGCCGGGGAGAATCCCGGCCGGGTCATCCTCGGCCTCGACGCCAAGGACGGCGAGGTCAAGGTCTCCGGCTGGGAGGAGGGCGAGCGGGTCACCCCCGAGGAGGTGGCGGCGCGCTTCGCCGATCTGCCCCTCGCCGGCATCATCTTCACCGACATCCGGCGCGACGGCACGCTGGAGGGCTTCGATCCCGGGCCCATTCTCTCCCTCGCACGCGCGGCGAATGTGCCCGTCTTTGCGGCGGGCGGCGTGAGCCGGATCGCGGACATCGAGGCGCTGATCCCGCTGGAGAAGGAAGGCATCGCCGGCGCGATCGTGGGCCGCGCCTTGTACGAGGGTACGCTCGATCTCAAAGCCGCCCTGGAGCTCGTCTGATGCTGGCGAAGCGGATCATCCCCTGCCTTGACGTGAAGGAAGGCCGCGTCGTCAAGGGGGTGAACTTCGAGGGGCTGCGCGATGCGGGAGACCCCGTCGAATGCGCGGCGGCCTACGACGCCATGGGGGCGGATGAGATCTGCTTCCTCGACATCACCGCCTCGAAGGAAAAGCGCGGGACGCTCCTCGAGATGGTCGAGCGCACCGCCGAGCAGGTCTTCGTCCCCCTCACGGTGGGGGGCGGCGTCGGCAGCGAGGATGACGTGCGCGATCTCCTGCGCGCGGGCGCCGACAAGGTGAGCATCAACAGCGCGGCGCTGCGCGATCCCGGCTTGATCGGCCGCGCGGCGCGCCGGTTCGGCAGCTCCACCATCGTCTGTGCGGTGGACGCCAAGCGCGTTTCAAATGGCGGCGCCCCCCTGCGCTGGGAGGCCTTCACCCACGGCGGCTCGCGCCCGACCGGCCGGGACGCCATCGCCTGGGCGCGCGAGGCCGCCGAGCGCGGGGCGGGCGAGATTCTCCTCACCAGCATGGACAAGGACGGCACGCGGGACGGCTACGATGTCGAGCTGACCGCCGCCGTGGCGGAGAGCGTCTCCGTGCCCGTCATCGCCTCGGGCGGCGTGGGCACGCTGGAGCACCTTTATGAAGGGGTCGTCATCGGCAAGGCGGATGCCGTCCTTGCCGCCTCGATCTTCCACTTCGGGGAGTACACCGTGGAGGAAGCCAAGAAATTTCTCCGCGCGCGCAAGGTGGAGGTGCGGCTGTGAGCGATGACGCCATCTCCGGGGTGAAGTGGAACGCCGAGGGCCTTGCCGCCGCCATCTGCCAGGACGCGGGGACGGGCCAGGTGCTCACCCTCGCCTGGATGAACGAAGAAGCCTTGCGCCTCACCCTCGAGAAAAAAACCGTGCACTTCTGGTCAAGGTCCCGGCAGGAGCTTTGGCACAAGGGCGCGACCTCGGGAAACTACCTGCACCTCGTCTCGGCCAATCTCGACTGCGACGGCGACGCCCTGCTCCTTCAGGTGCGGCCCGAGGGCCCCGCCTGCCACACCGGGAGGATGTCCTGCTTCTTTAACGAGGTGGAAGGGGACGGCGATGCGCCCCGCGATCTTTCTTTCGACCCCAATCTTCTCGAGGCCATCTACAAACTTATTCTCGAGCGGAAAGCGGGCGGCGCGGCGGCGGAGAGCTACGTCGCGCGCCTTTTCGAAAAGGGGCAGGCGCGCATCCTCGAAAAAGTGACCGAGGAGGCCGAAGAAGTCGCCCGCGCCGCGAAGGGTGAGGGCCCCGATCGCCTCATCGAGGAGACCGCCGACCTCTGGTTCCACACCCTCGTCGCCCTGGCCCAAAGGGAT
>JAQBZT010000208.1 GCA_027622355.1 bacterium
CTCCGGTGCAAGGATAAGGACATCGGCGTCGCCATTGTGGGCGATCGGACCATGCGCTTGCTGAACCGGCAGTTCCGGGGCGAAAGCGGCACCACCGATGTTCTCTCTTTTCCTTTTCAGGATGAAGAGGCGGAGGCCTTCGGGCCCGGCGCCGGGATGCCGAACATCCCCTCCGGCTATCTCGGCGAGGTGGTCATATCCGTGGATGAAGCCAAGCGGCAGGCGGATGAGGCCAGAGAGCCCCTCGAGGCCTCCCTGGATCGCCTTCTGGTCCATGGGATACTCCATCTCAACGGCCACGACCATGGCACCGCCCGAGAGGCCGCCCGCATGCGCCAGAAGGAGCAAGGTCTCCTCGCGGCCCTAAGAGCTCTGCGGGGCCGTTGAGGGCTTTCCGTTTTCGCTCCGTAACTTTTTCGAAATTTTGCGCGTCCTCAAAAAAGGAAAACGATGAAACGCTTGTGGGCGCCCTGGAGGATGGATTTCATCTTGGGCAAGAGTGAAGGACAAAAGGGAGGCGGGCCCGCCCCCTGTGTTTTGTGCAGCCTCCTGCGGAAGGCGGACGGCCCGGAAAATCTCGTGCTCTTCCGGGGAGAGGTTTCCTATGTCATCATGAACAAATATCCGTATACGAACGGGCACCTGATGGTTGTCCCGCTTCGGCACGTGCAGCACATGGATGAATTGACGCCCGAGGAGGGGGCCGAAATGTTCCGCCTGGCGCAGAAGGTCGTGGCGGTCCTTCGGGAGAAACTGGGCGCGCACGGCTTCAACGTAGGCTTCAACCTGGGGAAGGCCGCCGGCGCCGGCATTGACGAGCATCTTCACATGCACATCGTTCCCCGCTGGGAGGGCGATCACAATTTCATGCCGATCCTGGGGGAGGTTCGTGTGATTCCCGAGCATCTTGAAGAGACGTACCGCCATCTTCAGGGTGCCTTTCGCGGGTAGGCGAGGTACGAGGTATTTATGGGACTTATCCGGTTACTTCTGGGACTGGCGGCTGCCCTGGCCATCGTGAGCTTCGGCGTGAAAAACATGGAGGTAGTGAGGGTTTCCTACTTCAAGATGGGGACCTATACGCTGCCGCTTTTCTATCTGCTCATGGGGTTCTTCGTCCTCGGCTTTCTGTTGGCGTGGCTGGGCGGCCTCTTCCATCGGGTGAAGTCCTTCCGCACGGTGCGCCGCTACCGCCGCCAGAACCGCCTTCTGGAAAACGAGCTGGAGCGCGTCCACCGCCAGGAGAGGCAGCTTCTGCTCGAGGAGGGCGGCAGCCGGGAGGCGCCCGCGGCGGCCGCCCCGCCCGGAGCGGGAGATTCCGCCACTTCCGAATAAGAGAGTCAGGAGATGCCGTCTCCAGTTGAAAGCCGCATCGCCGAAGAAGCTGCGCGCCAGAAAGCATCTTTGCGCCTCCAGAGCCGCCATCAGAAGGCCACCCCGGCCATGCGGCAGTATTTGGAGATCAAAAAATCCCATCCCGACAGCATCTTGTTTTTCCAGATGGGCGATTTCTATGAAATGTTCTACGAGGACGCGAACCTCGCGGCCAAAATTCTCGATCTCACGCTGACCTCCCGCCAAAGCGACGGCGAGGGACCCATCCCCATGTGCGGGGTGCCCTGCCATGCGGGAACCGCCTACTGCAGCCGGCTCCTCGATTCGGGCCACAAGGTGGCCCTCTGCGATCAGGTGGAGGAGACATCGGCGGCGAAGAAGGTCGTCAAGCGCCAGGTGGTGCGCGTCCTGACGCCGGGAACGGTGATCGACCCCAATTTCCTGGACAGCAAGGAAACCTGCTACCTCGCGGCCCTGACCGCCCACCGGAAGGAAGCGGCCTGGGGGCTCTCCTGGGTGGATGTTTCGACGGGGGAGTTTTCGAGCTGCGAGATCGCGGGGGAGCGGGCCCCGGTGCTGCTCCGCGGCGAACTCGAGCGAATCCGCCCGCGGGAGTTGCTCGTCTGTGCGGGCGAGACGCTCCCCGAGGAGGTCTCGGCGCTTTCCGCCGAATGGGGGATTCGCGTAGAGGCGCGCAGGGCGGAGGAGTTTCTCAATGCGTGGCCGGCCGAGCGGCTGGAGGAGCAGTTCCCGGAAGAGAATTTTTCGGCCTCCCTGGAAAATTATCCGCTTGCCGTGGCCGCCGCCGCGGCCCTCGTCGGCTATCTGCGCGAAAACCAGCCGGGGGGGTTGCCGCACCTGCGGCCGGTGCGCATCCACCGTCTTTCGGACGCCATGAGCCTGGATGCGGCCACCCAGCGCAATCTCGAGCTCGTCAAGACCGCCCATAGCGGCACCGTCCGCGGCTCCCTCCTCAGTCTGTTGGACAAAACCCTGACCGGCATGGGGGGCCGCCTCCTGAAAAAATGGGTCCTCGCGCCGCTCCTCTCCTGCGAACAGATCGCCCATCGCACCGATGCGGTCGAGGAGCTGGTGATGAAGCTCCCCGAGCGGGAGGGGCTGCGGCGCGCGCTGTACCGGGTGCAGGATATCGAACGGATTCTGGGAAGGGTGGGCCTTCAGTCCGCGAACGCGCGGGATCTGGCCGGTCTGGCAGCTTCGCTGCGGGCCCTGCCGGAGCTGTTGGTCCAGGTGCGGAACCTCGATGCGGGACTCTTCCGGGCGCTTGCCGCCGAGTGGGACAATCTCGAGGATGTCGCCGCGCTCCTGGAGTCTGCGCTGGTGGACGCTCCTCCGGCTACGATACGGGAAGGGGGGCTCTTTCGCGATGACTTCGATCCGCGCCTCCAGGAAATGCGCTCCGCCTCGCGGGACGGAAAAAAATGGCTCTCCGACTACGAGGCCAGAGAGCGGGAGCGTGCCGATTTTCCGGTGAAGGTCGGCTACAACCGCGTCTTCGGCTACTACCTGGAAGTGTCGAAGCGGTTTTCCGAAAAAGTTCCCGAAGATTTTATCCGCAAGCAGACGCTGGTGTCCGCGGAGCGCTACATCACGGCCGAGCTCAAGGAGATCGAAGAAAAGGTCATCGGGGCCGAGGAGAAGGCCAAGGCGTTGGAGTATCTGCTCTTCGGTCAGCTGCGGGCCCAGGTCGAGGGAGAGTCGAAGCGCATTCTGGCGGCGGCCGATCGGCTGGCCTCTCTGGATGTCATCGCCGCCCTCGCCGAGGTGGCGGTGAGCCACCAATACGTCCGCCCCGAAGTGAACGAGGGCGATGAGATCGAAATCATCGAAGGGCGTCACCCCATCATGGATGCCGACCCGGCGCTCGCCACCTTCGTTCCCAACGACTTGCGGATCGGGGGTTCCGCCCAAATCCTCATCGTGACGGGTCCCAATATGTCGGGAAAGTCCACCTTTCTCCGCCAGTCGGCCCTGATCATCCTGATGGCGCAGATGGGCAGCTTCGTCCCGGCCCGGCTCGCGCGGATCGGCCTGGTGGATCGGGTGTTCACGCGCGTTGGCGCGCACGATCGGCTCCTCGAGGGTCAAAGCACGTTTATGGTGGAGATGGTCGAGACGGCGACGATACTGCGGGAAGCCACCCGGCGCAGCTTTGTCGTGCTCGATGAGGTGGGCCGCGGAACCAGTACTTACGACGGCGTGAGCATTGCTTGGGCGGTGGTGGAGTATCTTCACGAGGCCGAGGCGCATCGCGCGCGGACGCTCTTCGCCACCCACTACCATGAGCTTGCCGAGATCGCGAAGAATTTTCCGCGGGTTGGAAATTTGACCGTCGAGGTCAGGGAAAGCGGCGATGAGGTCGTCTTCCTGCGGAAGGTGGTGGCGGGAAGTTCGGATCGCAGCTACGGGATCCACGTGGGGCGGCTGGCGGGTCTTCCGCCCGAGGTGCTGGCCCGGGCGCGTGAGCTTTTGGCCGAGCTGGAGGGGGCGGGGCTCCGCCTCCGCGAAGCGGCGGGAGGAGAGAAAAGGGACGGCCGATCGGAGCGCCTCCCCGACCCGCAGCTCTCGCTCTTCGGATCTGCACCGCATCCCCTCGTGGAAGCACTCGAGGGCCTGACCCCGGATCGGCTCTCTCCCCGGGGGGCACTCGATAAACTCTACGAACTCAAGGAAATTTTTGATACCGCAAAACGCCAAAATAGGGCATGATTGAAGCGGTGGGTAGTTCCGGCTAGTATTCATGCAGTGCCCGAGGTTATAAGATTTAAGATGATGAAAAATAAAGCTTATATGGTTTCCGGAAAGACGGCGGGCGTTTTCCTTTTGATTGCGTTTTTGGTGGCGCCCTCCCTCGCGGCCTCGATAAAAGGGGCCGAGCCCCGCATCCGCGATCTTCTGGTGGTGGAGAAAAAAGGGCAACTGCTGGTCTTCGCTTCCCTGGATTCGGGGTTCTCCCAGGACCTCTCCGAGGCCATCCGCAGTGGTGTGACGACGCGGTTTGTCTTTGAGCTCAATTTGATGCGGGCCCGCCGCGTGATCTACGACGCCGACGTGTTGACGCAGAATGTGGTGCACCAGGTGAAATACGATGCGCTGAAGAAGGCCTATACGTTCACCCTTTTCCGGGGAGAGCCGGACAAGAATCTGCGCCGGGTGACACGGCGGCACGATGAGATGGTGGACTGGATGGCCGAGCTGAACGGCGAGCCCATCGCCAACGTGCGGGAGCTGCCCAAGGAGGGCAAATACTATCTGCGCGCCCGCGCCACGCTCAACACGGTAAATTTCTCATTCCCGTTCAACTATCTGCTCTCCTTCATGGGCCGCAAGACGGGCTGGGCCCTCTCGCCGGCCTTTTCCATCAACGGTGCCTGAGCCATGTACTCCCCGAGCCTGAGCCAGGAGGAAATCGTCTTGCGGCGCCGGAAGAACATCCGGCGGGCCACCCTCGGCCTGATTGCCATCACGATTCTCGCGCTCACTGCCTGGCTCTACTTCAAGGACGTGGAGCCGGGGACACCGCTCCTGAACAACGTCACCGTCTTCGCGCTCGTCAATTTGAACATCATCCTGCTGATGGTGCTGGTCCTGCTCGTCGCCCGCAACCTGATCCGCCTCTACTACTCCTCGCGGACGGGACCGGGTGGCTCGCGCCTTCAGGTGAAACTCATTCTCGCCTTCGTCGGCTTCACGCTGGTGCCGACGATCGCCCTGTTCGCAGTCGCCAGCGGCCTCATCAACAAGAGCATCAACACCCTTTTCAACATCAAGGTCGAGGGGGCGCTCAAGGGTTCCTTCGACGTGGCGCAGACTTACTACCGCGAGTCGGAGCGCGGCGTGCTCATCGACGCGAAGCGCATCGCCCTCCAGCTGCAGGAAGCCAGGCTGGGAGATCTCAAGTCCCCGAAGGTGCTCCAGAGCGTCATTGCGGACCGCCAGGGCGGGCTGCGGGTGGACTCGATCGCCGTCTTCAACGCCAACCGCGAGTTGGTGGCTTCGACAAGCC
>JAQBZT010000209.1 GCA_027622355.1 bacterium
CTTTTTCGCGGAAACCGCATAGTCGATGACAAAGTGCCGGGTCTCGGGGATGCGGTCTCCGCCGACCCCCAGACACCCGGTCAAGATGAACACGAGGGCGGACAGCAGGGCCGCATGGATTGCCCCCGGCCCACCGGCTCCTTTGATGAGGTATCCCGTCATCAACTGGCGCACTATCGGAACTCCCTTGGGGGTGTGGGAGGCTTGAAAATGAGCGTCGCGGGCCGCTCCCGCAGCGCGTTGGTGAAATCATTCAGGTTCGAAGCCGTATCCCGCAAATCGCTGATGAATATCTGAATGTCCTCCCGTTTCGAGGACACCATTTCGTCGAGCTGGCGCATCAGGGAGTGGGCGCGCACGAGGGCGAGGCGCAGCTCCTCGCCCGCCTTGCGCAGACCCTTCGAATCAGGGCCCGACAGCTCGGCCAAGATGGTGTCCATCCGCCCGCTCAGGGAGGCGAGGTTTGTAATCGCGGATTTCAGATTCGTCTTGTTGTCGCGCAAAAGATGATCAATTCCCTGGGCCGCGCCCTGGATCGAGCCCATCGTCGCGTTGAGCCGGCCCGCAACCTGCTTGAGCGAGCCGCGCGCCTCCCCGCCCAGCGAGGCCACCTGTTTTTTCGCCTCGGCGCCGATACCGCGAAGCTCTTTTTGCAGATCCTTGCGGATGTTCGCGATCTCCGCCTGCAGGGAAGCCCCCGTTTTGTCCACGAGGGTACCGCCCTGCGCAATTATTTTTTCCAGCTCCGCGCCAACACTCTCGAGCCGCGCCAGCAGGCGGCCCACGCCAGCCAGCCGCCCCCGCGCATCCTTCACGAAAGCTGTCGAATCCCCCGCCAGCGATGCATAGGCCTGTACGGCCTTGTTGATTTCGGACAAAGAGCCGCGCGCCGCCTGCATCGTCTTGTTCACCTCCGCCGCCGCCGGCCCCATATACTTCTCCACCTGGACCGCCGCCTTGGAGATGGCGTTCAGAAAGGAGATGACCTTCTTCTCGTTCTCCGCGCTGGCGATATTTTCCATCCGCTGGACCACGCGGTTGGTCGTGGCGAGCACCTGGCGGACATTGCCGCGGATATCCGTGATCAGCCCCTTGGCTTCCTTCGAGATGACATCCGCCGTTTCGCCGAGCCCGCCGAGAACGCCGCGAAGATTGCCCGCCACGCCCTTCGCCTCGTTGATCACATCCTGAAAGCTCGACGCCTCGGTCCCGCGGATTTCGGCTCCGGAGGGAAGCAGCGGCGAATCGGGCGTCCCCAGCGAGAGCGAAAGGTACATCGAGCCGGTAAGACCCACGGCCGTCACCTGCGCCTGGCTGTTCTTGCGGATGGGCGTCCCCTTTTTGACGCTGATGGCCGCCTCCATGAGACTCGGATTTTTCTCCGATATGCCGACAAACTCCACCCGGCCGACCTTGAGACCCCCGAGGCGGACCAGGCTTCCGTTCTCCAGCCCCGCTACGTCGGAGAAGTAGACCCGGTAGATCACCTCCTCGCTGCTGATACCCAGTCCCGTCAGCAAGACCACAAAGAGTGCCAGGATCGCCAAGCCGGCGGCGACAAAGATCCCCACCTTGAGTTCGTTGCCGCTGCTTCTCGTCATGCTCAGAGCTCCCTTTTCCCGCCCGCCGTCAGATATTCGAGATACTGGCGCGGGTCCACCTTCTCATTGTCCGCCTCGCGCCGGAAGAACTGCTGGACGCGGGAATGACCGATCTTCTGCACCTCCTCCAGCTTCCCAATGGCCACAGCCTCACCCTTGAAGAGCATGAGAACGCGATCGGCGATCCTCTTGACACTCTCCATCTCATGGGTGACGACCACGATCTTCATCCCGAAGGTATCGCGCAGGCGGAGAATCAGTTCATCCAGGCCGGCGCCCGCGATCGGGTCGAGGCCCGCCGAGGGCTCATCGAAGAAAAGCACCTCCGGGTCCATGGATATGGCCCGGGCGAGCCCCGCCCGTTTTTTCATGCCGCCCGAGAGTTGGTCGGGGCGCAAGTTTTCGAATCCCGCCAAATCCACCAGCCCCAGCTTCATGCGGACCTGGATGTCGATCGTCGTCTCGGGAAGAGACGTAAACTCCCGTAGCGGGAGAGCCACATTCTCGCCCACGGTCATCGAATTAAAAAGGGCGCCGCCCTGATAGAGAACGCCCATCCGCCGCCGAATCGCCGCCCAGGAAGACTCGTCCAGCCTCACTGTTTCCTGCCCGAAAACCCGGATCGAGCCGCCCGAGGGCTCCAGCAGCCCGATAATGTGGCGCAACAGGGTGGATTTGCCGCTTCCGCTCCCCCCGAGGATGACGAAGATCTCCCCCTTGTAGATGTCGAAACTCACATCCTGGAGAATCTTTCGCTCCCCGTAGTAGGTCTCCAGGTTCCGCACCTCGATCACCTTTTCCGGACCGGCTTCGGAGTTCTCGGCCAAGGCGCGCCCCCTTACTCAATCGCGTAGAAGAAGATGGTGAACACAAGATTCGCCAAAATGACGAGAAATATCGAGACCACCACCGAATTCGTGGTCGAGCGGCCCACCCCCTCGGCCCCGCCCTCGACATGAATCCCCAGAAAGCATCCGACATACGCTATCAGAAAAGCGAAGACCGCGCTTTTCGTCAGCCCGCGCATCACATCTCCGAAGCCGATGGCCTCGATCGTCTGGCGAATGTATTGCCAGGAGCCCAGATCCACCACCGAGACCCCGATGACCCAGCCGCCGAAGATGCCTGTGAAGTCGGCGATGAGCGTCAGCATCGGCACGGCGATCACCATCGCCACGATCCGCGGTACCATGAGGAACCGCGTCGGGTTCAGCCCCATCGTCTGGAGGGCGTCCACCTCCTCCGCCATCTTCATGCTGCCGATTTCGGCCGTGAAGGCCGATCCGCTCCGGCCGGCGACGATGATGGCCGTGAGGAGCGGTCCCAGCTCCCGCGTCATCGAAAAGGCCACCGCGTTGGCAATGAGAAGGAGCTGGCCGAACTGGCGCAGAAGCGATGCGCTCTGCAGCGCGGAGATCATCCCGACGAATAAATTGATGAGAACGACGATGGGCACGGCTTCCCAGCCGATGCGCACCACCTGCAAGATGACCGTGCGCCAGCGGATGCTCCCCCGCCCCCTCCAGGAGGCGACAAAGGTCCAGAAGAAAAAATCCTTGAGATAGGTCCAGGCATCCTGCGCCAAGGCGCCTGCCGAGAGGGTCTTCCGCCCCAGCTCTGTCAGGGTGCCAGCCAGAGCGGAACGCACTTATCGGCCCTCTTTCGCTTCATCGAGACTGGGGTAGATTTCAAACACATCCACCAGCCGGGCCAGATCGAACACCTGCTTCACCTTGGGCGTCAGCGATGCCAGACGGAACTGCCCGCCGTAGGACATGGTCTCCTGAAGTCCCTCGACAAGGGTGGCGATCCCTGAACTGTCCATGTAGCTGACGCCGCTCAGCTCGACCACGATCGGCGATGTCTTCTGCCCCGCCAGTTTCATCAATACATCCCGGACCGTAGGGGAGTTCGACATATCCACCTCGCCGCTCAACTGCACAAGCGTGACGCCATCCTGCATTTCCGTCCGTATTTCCATTATGCGGAATCCCCCTTCGCGGACAGGTGCTTCTTCATATGAAGCCGGGTTCCTTCCTCGCCGCAATCCTCGAAGGTGACATCGTCCATCACCTCGCGGATAAAATGAACACCCAGCCCTCCCGGGCGCACATCGGAAAGATCCCGCGGCTGGATCCTGGCCGGATCGACCTTTTTCCCGAAATCGCGCAGCACAATCACAATATCGCCGTTCTCGATCCTTCCTTCGCAGACGATCGGCTTCTCGCACGGTCCTTCGTAGCTGTGGCGGATGATGTTCGTGCAGGCCTCATCCACGGCGAGCACCACCCGGCAGCCCGCCTTCTCGTCCATCCCGGCCGCCGCGCAAAAGCTTTCGACCGTCGCGCGCATCAGGCGGAGGCAGCATGGCTCCGCCGGGATTCTCATCTCAAATCGCTCCATCATCCCTGCCCCATCCAGGATACGGAAACGAGCGTCATGTCATCGGTCTGGGCGGCGCCTTTGCTATATTTCCGTACCGCCTTTAAAACAGTGTGAAGCAGGCCCTCCTCCAGCGCCGCGGGCCGGGCGGCCACCTCCATCAGCCGCACATCGCCCCAATCCTCTCCCTTGAAGTTGCGCGCATCGCCCACCCCGTCCGAGTAGAGGAGGACGCTCTCTCCCCGTTTGAGCTGGATCACATCCTCCCGGTAGCGGACGCGGGGAATCATCCCCAGGGGCGGGCCGCTGGCCTCGCCGACAAAGGAAGCACCGCCCCGCAAGTTCGCGCAAATGGGGGGGAGCTGTCCCGCGTTGGCGATGCGCAGCTCTCCGCTCTCGGGGTCGAAGATCGCATAGGCGAAGGTCACGAACATCCCCCGCATCTTATTTTCGCTCAAATCCTGATTCAGCGCATCGAGCACTTCATTGGCCGGGCTTCCCGCCGTAGAGAGGAGACGAAACTCGCTCACGACCCGGGCCATGTAGAGAGAGGCCGGAATCCCCTTGCCGGAGACATCGCCCAGGCAGAGCCCGACCCGCCCATCCGGAAGCCAGTGTGCATAATAAAGGTCACCGCCCACCTCCTGCGCCGATTTCGTATAGGCGTCCAGCCGGAAGCGCCCTGCCTCATCTTGCGGCAATTTCAGGGGGAGAAAGCTTTTCTGAATCGAGGCCGCCAGGTCCATCTGCTGGTCAATGAGATGGCGCCGCAGTTCCACCTGATGGAGGCGGGCGTTCTCCACGGCGATCGCCACCTGCCTGCAGAAGGCCGCGAACAGTTCCAGATCCTGTTCCGTGAAAGGATGACCGTCCCGGTGGTTGAGGACTTCGCTCACCCCCACGATGCGGTCGCTCACGATCAGCGGGGCCGCCAGGATGGATTTCGTTACAAAACCCGTCCGCTCGTCCGCGCCGGAGTAAAACCGGGGATCGTTCTGGGCATCCGCCACGAGCAGGGGTTCACCCGTCCCCATGACGGTTCCCGCGATGCCTTGCCCCTTTTTTACCTGGATGGTTTTGAGCACTTCGACGCCGACCTCGCCCACCGCCAGATCGAATTCCAGGCACTGCTTCTCCTCGCTCCAGAGCAAGATGGAGGCCGCCTCGGCGTCCATTACCTTTTTCGCCAGCTCCATGACCTGATTCATGACTTCATCAAGATCGAGGTTCGAGGAAATCAGGGAGGTCACATCGATCAGGCGCGAGAGGTTATCAACGCGGATGCGGAGCCGGGAGAGTTCCCCGGTATCATCAATGGGGACAGGGGCATCGTGCGCAGCGGTGGCGGACATTCGTGGACCCCCCTGTCGTGA
>JAQBZT010000210.1 GCA_027622355.1 bacterium
GCACATATGCCCTCCCGGTGTAGAATGCCCCCGCCCGCAGAGAAGAGGCCCTTTCCTGCGGTCATTCCTGAACACCCAACAAAGGACAAGCGATGAATTACGAAGTGAAGGACAAAACCATTTCCTTTGAAGCCCGCCTGGAGGATGTAAAGCTCATCTACCGGACCCTCCACCGGCATTTGACCGACCATCTGGATTTAATGGACTGCGGATTTTTCGACACGATCCAGTCGGCCCTTCAGAAAAAAGCCCAGGCCGAGGGCGTGGACATTGGCCATCACAGTGCTTGGGATCTCTGGCTCGGAAACGATGGGCTCCCGAACTGCGAGGAGCGCGTCAAGAAGAGGAGAATTCTCGAGGGCTAGCGCTTCTCCTCCGGCTCCTCCGCCTGGAGGTTCCGGATCATGTGACCGTCCGTGTAAACCTTCAGCGCCCGGATCGACTCGCCGTCGCAAAGGACCGCCATCGCCGCCGCCGGCATCCACTCGGTCCGTTCCTTGTACCAAGAACGAATCAAGATGCCGCGGCATCCGCTGAGCCACACCGGCGCGCAGTGGAGGTGCTCGCCGAGATCGCCCGCCACCTCGGAAAGCGCAGAGGCCACGAAATCCCTCCCGCTGACTACTTGTTCCTCAGCGACAAACTCGGCATCGGACCAAATCATTTGCTGGAGAAGGGCGCGATCGCGGAGCAGGAACACTTCGGCGAACCGCTCGCAAAGCCGTTCCGATTTTTCATCGTCCACCACCGGCACGAAAGGAATATGGCCGCCCCACCTGCGTTCAATTTCCTGCCGCCGCGCCCCGGCTTCCTGGGCAATCTGGAAAATCTCGGGTAATTTTTTTTTCAAGGCACCCGCCGCAAGCCGATCGCCGTCCTCATATCCCTCGCGGAGCACGGTGACGGCCCGCTGCTCCGGGTTCATGTAGTGAAGCGTGAAAATATGGGAGAGCGTAATGCCCGCCTCGCCGATGTTTTTCTCCAGGAACCGGAAATTCGGCTCACCGCTCGGACCCGCGGTCTGCACCACTTCCGGAATGTCGAATTCCTCCAGCAAAGCGGTTTTTCCCCGCTTCAGGGCATCCACCGCGAGAGCCGTGGAGGTCACGAGCAGCCACTCTTCCGGGTCGGGAACGTTCTCAAAAGCCTGCCCCATTTCCAGAACCTGCATCAGGGTGTCCTGGGCCAGATCGTCGGCGTCCAGAAGGCTCCCCGTCATGAGGTAGGCATGCCGTCGGAGAAAAGGCCAGTACTTGAGGGTGAATTTTTCGAGATCGCGCAAAGTGCGGTTCCCCGGAGAGAAATGCCGGAAAGGAAAACAGCCGTATGTTAGGCCGCGGAGAACATCTCGCGCAGATTGGCGGCGATGCGAAGAGGAGCCTCCGTCTTTTCACGGACTTCATCTTCAGGCACGCCTGGCGCCACCTCTCGAAGGAGAAGGCCGTCCTCCTCCACCGTAATGACAGCCAGATCCGTGACTATCACATTGACTACTTTTTTCCCCGTTAAAGGGAGATCGCAAGCGTTGAGAATTTTTGGGGCACCCTTTTTCGTGGTGTGCTCCATTGTGATGATGACCTTTTTCGCGCCCACCACGAGATCCATCGCGCCGCCCATTCCAGAGAGCATCCGGCCGGGTATGGCCCAGTTGGCCAGATCGCCGTTGGCCGCCACCTGCATCGCGCCCAGGACGGTGGCGTCAATGTGCCCGCCCCGCACCATGGCGAACGAGGTCGCACTGTCGAAAAAGGCGGCGTTTTGCATGAGGGTGACGGTTTCCTTGCTGGCATTGATCAAATCGGGGTCTTCTTCTCCCTCGTAGGGGTAGGGGCCGACCCCGAGAATTCCGTTCTCCGAATGGATCGTCACGCCATAGTCCTCGGGAATGTAATTGCTGACGAGGGTCGGGATGCCCAGCCCCAAGTTGACGTACCCGCCCCTCGGCACCTCCAGAGCGGCGCGGCGGGCGATATCTTCTCGGGTGAGTGCCATTTCCCTTCCTTTAATTTTCCCGTGGACGCGTGGTGAGAATCTCGATGGGCTTGTCCGGATTCTCTACCTTCACCACGCGCTGCACGAAAATGCCCGGGGTATGAATGTGATCGGGATCCAAAGCGCCGGTGGGGACGATCTCTTCGACCTCGGCGATGGTCACCTCCGCCGCCGTCGCCATGCCGGGATTGAAATTCTGTGCGCTTTTCCGGTAGATCAGATTCCCCGATTCGTCTGCTTTCCAGGCGCGGATGAGGGCGAAATCCGCCCGCAGGGGCATCTCCAGAATATATTCTTTTCCGTCAATCACGCGGGATTCTTTCCCCTCGGCGACAACGGTACCGACGCCGGTCGGGGTGTAAAAGCCGCCGATGCCCGCGCCGCCCGCACGGATTCGCTCGATCAGCGTACCCTGCGGAATCAGCTCAAGCGCGATCTCTCCCGCGAGCGCCTGTTGCTCGTAGGCCTTGCAGGCGCTTCCCACGCGGCTGGCCACGACCGATCGAATTTTTTTCTTCTCGAAAAGAAGGCCCAGACCCCAGCCGTCCATCCCGCCGGCGTTGGCGATCAGATGCAGCCCTTCGACGTCATCCCGTTCGCTGAGCGCCGCGCAAAGGTTGTGCGGGGCACCGCAAATGCCGAAGCCGCCCACGAGAATCGAGGCGCCCGCCGGAATGTCCGCTACCGCTTCGGCGGAACTTTTCCACACTTTAGAATGGCCCATTCCGTCTCTTTTCCCCGAAAATTCAGGGCGCCAGCCGCGAACTCCAAGCAGGTGGCTCCCCCTTGTTTTTTGTTCTCTCCCGGCGGCGCGAAAAATCCCGCATTATCCTTCAGTATCGCGCAATCGCCCCCGCTCTCAAATTTTGCGCAGTATCGCGCAGTATCCCGCAATTGCCCAGCCGGCCCCGGGCGCGCGCCGCCGCCCCTTTTGGAGTGGGGCGGACCCACTCTCGCACATCCAGAGCGAAAGAGCGGCGCAGAAAATGCGGGGAGGATCGGACCCTCCGCCGCCTCAGGCGCCCCGGCCGGGGGGCGCAAAGCCCTGGTCCCTGCCCGCCGGGGGCGAGAGCCGCCCATCCGGCCGCCTCGGGAGCGCGGCCGGGAGGGTGCGTTTGGATGGCACAGCTAACCCCATTTTTTCCAGTACGCCGGCTGAAGCAGCACCAGCACCGTGAACACTTCCAGGCGGCCGATGATCATCCCCGCCGACAGAATCCATTTTAATGTGTCGGGCAGGGCCCCGTAATCCATCGCGGGGCCGACGCGGGCCAGGCCCGGGCCAACGTTCCCCACGGTGGCCGCCACCGCAGAGATGGACGAGATAATATCGAGGCCAAAGGCCGTGCACAATGCCACCAGAATGATGGTTGACCCCAAATACAGCACGAAAAAAGCCTGCACCCGGCCGAGAATGCCTTCCTCCACCACCTGGCCGTTCAGATGAATCGGGATCACCGCCTGGGGGTGCAGACTCTTCCGAAGCTGGGCCCTGGCGCTCTTCAGCAAGAGGAGGACCCGCGCCTGCTTCATGGCGCCGCCCGTCGAGCCGCCGCAGCCTCCGAAAAACATGAGAGACAACAAAACAACTTGCGAGAAAAACGGCCAGGCGCCGAAATCCTCCGTTGCATATCCGGTCGTGGTGACGATGGAAACCGTTTGAAAGACAGCTTGGCGCAGTGCCGCGGGCACTCCGATACCGTTCGCCCAGACAAGATTCACCGCGATGAAAACCGTCGCGACAATCACCACCACAGAATAAAAACGAAATTCCTCGTCTTGAAAGTATCCCTCAACCGATTTGCCGCTCAAGGCCCGGTAGTGAAGGAGAAAATTCGCCCCCGAAAGAAACATGAAGATGACGATAACCATTTCGATGTAGACGCTGCCATATGCGCCGACGCTGCCCCCCCGGCTGGAAAACCCTCCCGTCGCCAGCGTCGTAAAGCTGTGGACCACGGCATCGAAAAGAGACATCCCGCCGATCCACAGGAGAACAACCTCGACCACCGTGATGACCAGATAAACGCCCCAGAGGATTTTCGCCGTCTCGCGGATGCGGGGCATGACCCGCTCTTTCACCAGGCCGGGGACCTCTGCCTGATAGAGCTTGTATCCGCCGACTTGAATCATCGGTAAAATGGCTACCGAGAGCACGATGATGCCCATTCCGCCGAGCCATTGGATAAACGCCCGCCAGAAATGAAATGCGTGAGACAATTCCTCGACGGCATCCGCGGAGAGAACGGTCGCGCCCGTCGTCGTGAAACCCGAAACCGTTTCGAAAAAAGCATCCGTAAATTCAGGAAAAATCCCGTGAATCCAGAACGGAAGCGCGCCGAACAGACCGCACATCGCCCAGGCCGTCGCGACAAGAAAAAAGCTCCCGCGCAGGGTCAACTCTTCGTCGGCCCGCCCCGCCAGGCAAAGGGCCCCTCCCGCGGCGGCCGTCAGCACGGCGCCCAAGAAAAATGAAACGGCCTCGCCGCCGCCGTAAATCCAGGACACCGGAATCGGCACCAGCATCGCGGCGGAGAGACCGAGCAGAATCGCCCCCATCGCGTTGAAGACGGCTCGCATCCGATACCTTTCTCAGATAAGTGGTGCCGGGGCTAATTCAGGAAAAGCGCTTCCATCTGTTGGTGATCGGCATAGCGGGCGAAGAGAATCACCCTGTCGCCCGCCTGAAGCATCGTGGAACCGGAGGGAAGAATCACTTCCCCCTTTCGGGAAATCGCACCGATCAAAACCCCCTCGGGAAGAGAGAGCTCTTTGATGGGAACCTCGGTCACGCCTTGCCGATCCTTCACGACAAATTCAAGCGCTTCCAGATCTTCCCCGGGAAAGGTGAACATCGAGAGAATGCGGTCGCGCTGGAGGTGGCGCAGTATCCGATCGGCAACGGCAAGGCGCGCATTGACCACCACATCCACGCCCAGGGCATAAGCGGTCGCGAACATGTCGCCGCGCTTGATGAGCGCAATCACTTTTCCGGCCCCCATCTGTTTTCCGATGGCCGCGCTCAAAAGATTGGCCGCCTCGTCGCTGGTAACGCAGACAAAGATATCTGCTTTGCCGAGATTTTCTTCGGCCATCAGCTTGGAGTCCACGCCATCGCCCTCGAGCACGAGAACGCCCGGAAGCTGCCCGGCCAATTCCTTGCAGCGTTCCGGATTTTTCTCGATGATCTTCACCCTGAACCCGAAATCGGAAATCTGACGAGCCACCTCTGCCCCCACGCGTCCGCCGCCGACAATAACGACGTTGTGACCGGTGACTTTCCGGGCGCCGAACTTCTCCGCGATGAAATTGGTGTCGGAAGGCGCACCCAGCAGATAAAG
>JAQBZT010000211.1 GCA_027622355.1 bacterium
GGGACGCCCTGGCCGTTGGCGTACATGAGGCCCAGGTTGAACTGGGCGATGGCATTGCCCTGCTTGGCGGCGAGGCGGTACCACCGCACAGCCTCGGCGTAGTCCTGGGGCACGCCCTGGCCTTTCTCGTACATGAGGCCCAGGTTGGACTGGGCGCGGGCATCGCCCTGCTTGGCGGCGAGGCGGTACCACCGCACAGCCTCGGCGTAGTCCTGGGGGACGCCCTGGCCTTTGGCGTACATGACGCCCAGGCTGAACTGGGCGATGGCATTGCCCTGTTGAGCCAAAGGCCGCCACTCGCGCAGGGCGGTGGCATAGTCCTTGCGCTTGTAGGCAGCCACGCCCTCGTCGAACCCAGCCCAGGCGGGGGAGGCGAGGAGAACGAAGGTCAGGGCCAGCAGGAGCCGTTTCATGGAGGTGTCCTCTTCCGAGGGAGCCGCCAACGATCCAATTGGTGAACTGGAATTATACTTTAACTTACTACTTTCCTCACGCGAGTATGTCCCAATCTTAGTTGAGAATTGCGGTGGTTTCGTCCCCTGTGGTTGTCTGGAGTCGCCAGACGCCATCCGCCCAAAGGGGAGGAACCACGCGATGGGGATTTTACAGCAGGCTGTGAGGCGCAGGAAGGGCCGCCGGATGGGTGAGCCCGTCCTGTCCAAAAGCCCAAATGAATCACAAATTCCCTGGTTGAGAGCCTTTTGAGTTTTGTGCAGGGTATGGATGGAGCTTTTGCGGAGCGCAACGGCAAAGCGACGAAAGGCCTGAATTTAGGCCAGAATTACTAATTCGCCATGCACAGGACGGGACCGAGGTGTTCGGCTCCGAGCGCCTGACCGGCGCGCTCCTGGACCGCCTCACACATCATGTCCACATCCTTGAGATGAACGGGGAGAGCTACCGGCTCAAGCAAAGCGAAAAACGGCACCGGAATAAACAGAAAGAGGCTCAGAAAACCGCTGAAATGGAGTGAAAAAAGGACCAAGAAGGGGGCCCTCGGGCCCCCTTCTTCTCATACCCGGTGGTACACTTTTACGCCGCCACGCCGGTACACTTTTAGGCTGCCCTTTACACACAGACGAGCCAGACCCCGAAAATCGGTGAACCAGGACAGAACACAGCGCCCGGAATGTTGCGCCAATGGCACGAAACCTGGGAACGGGCGGCCCTCGCCGCATAAATCCGGTAAAATGGGGCGATTTGCTCTATAATACAGTTATTGCACTTCACCTGAAATAATTGATGCGGAGGCATGTATGAGCGGGCATACCCATGATGCGGGCACCGAACTTTCAGATACCGAACTTCGGGTCCGGGCGCTCGAGTCATTGCTCACCGAAAAAGGCCTGGTGGAACCGGACGCTCTCAATGAACTCATCGACACCTACGAGACCAAGATCGGCCCCCGCAACGGGTTCAAGGTGGTCGCCCGCGCATGGACGGACCCCGATTTTAAAAAGCGGTTGCTCAAGGACGCCAATGCGGCCCTCGCCGAGATGGGCTACGAAGGGCGGCAAGGCGAAACCATGGTGGTGCTGGAGAACACGCCCGAGATTCACAACATGGTGGTTTGCACCCTTTGCTCGTGCTATCCGTGGCCGGTGCTGGGCCTTCCTCCCGTCTGGTATAAATCGTTCCCCTACCGTTCCCGCGCGGTGATCGATCCCCGCGGTGTTTTAAAAGAGTTCGGCCTCGAGATCGACGAGGACGTCGAGGTTCGCGTATGGGACAGCACCTCGGAGGTGCGGTTTATCGTTCTGCCCGAACGTCCGCCCGGAACCGAGGGCATGAGCGAAAAGGAGCTGGCCGGGATTGTCAATCGCAACTCCCTGATCGGAACGGCTATGGTCCAGGCCCCGAGCGCGACAGGAGATCAATCATGAACGGCGTACACGATATGGGCGGCATGCACGGGATGGGTCCCATCGTCCTCGAGGAGGACGAGCCCGTTTTCCACGCGGAGTGGGAGCGGCGCATATTCGCCCTCTCGCGCGCGATGGGTGTATGGGAGCGGTGGAACATCGATATGGCCCGCCACGCGCGCGAGCGTATCCCGCCCGCCCGTTACCTGGCGTCGAGTTATTATGAGCGATTTTTACTCAGCCTCGAGACCCTGTTGGTGGAACAGGACTTCCTGACGCGTGAGGAAATCGAAGAGCGTGTGGCCGAGCTTGCAAAGGAGGATGCCTGATGCCTTTGCTCACCAAAGACATGGTGCCGAATATCCTGAAGCTGGGGGGAAGTTTTCAGGTGGACGTAAACATTCCGCCCAAGTTCTCGCCCGGCGATCGCATTCGGGCCCGCGATATCAATCCTGAAGGACATACCCGCCTTCCGCGCTTCGCCCGCGGCCGGCAAGGGGTGATCGATAAAGACTATGGTGTTTTCGTCTTCCCCGACACCCTCGCCCGGGGCGAGGGGAAGAAGCCCCAGCACCTCTACAGCGTCCGCTTTATGGCCCGTGAACTCTGGGGACCCGAGGCAGGGGCCCGGGATTCCGTTTATCTCGACTTGTGGGACGATTACATGGACCCCGCATGAGGGCCCAACAAATAAGTCTATGAGTGAGATTGGCGATGAATGATCCGAAGGATTTTGATGCGCTTCCCTTATTGCCGCGGGATGAAGAGGGACCCGTATTCCGCGAGCCCTGGGAGGCGCAGGCCTTCTCCATGACTTTGATGCTCCACCAGCAAGGCCATTTTACCTGGAAAGAGTGGGCGGAATGCCTGGGTGCAGAGATCGCGGCGGCCAAAGAGCGGGGAGACCCCGACCTGGGGGATACTTACTACCTGCATTGGCTTGCCGCTTTCGAGAAAATAGTTGCCAAAAAGGGTTTTGTGGGAGCCGATTCCCTCCACCGCCGGAAAAAAGAGTGGGATGCCGCCGCCCGGGCGACCCCTCACGGCCAACCCATATTGCTCAGGCAGGAAAAAGAGCGGTAGGGAATTTGCCGGGCACGCCTTTGCTCCGCAAAAAATAGGACCTGTCCATGGCGAATTGATAATTAGGCAGCAATTTGGTGGCTAGTTGGGAATTTGCCACACACAGGACGGAGTCGCTATTGTCGGACTTCGGGGGCTATCATAAATACTGCATATTCAAGAATTTCCTGACGGACGGCTCCAACAAAAAATCGCTGGACCAGGACAGCCCTACCACCTGCGCGGGTGATCCTCCGGCAGAGGAGAGCCGAAAGGACCCGTTCCTGTATTTTGCCGGACATAAGCGATCCGATTGTGCCCCGGCTGGAATTTTCCGTTCAGAGCGTCCCGGAGCCAATCCACCGCCATCGGGTTCAAGTCCGATCCTCCCAGGCCCTTCATGCCCCACACCCGGTGAAATTCATTTTCCAATATCCAGAGTTCCTTGGGACTTTCCAGTTCCTCGAAAAATGAAAAAGCGTCCTCCACCGGGGTCAGCGGATCGAATTCTCCCGCCGTCATCAAAACCGGACACGCGATCCGGTCTCCATAGCCCTTTAATGTCATACGCTTGGCCATCTCGTCGAAGGCGTCTTCGTCCGTCATGCCGGCCATATACATGAATATCTGCTTGAAGCGCGGCGAAGCCACATCGAAGATGAAGTTTTTATCGGCGAAATTGGCACTTCCGGCGGCACAGGCGGAAACCCTGGAGTCGTAAGCCGCCGTCCTCGGCGCCCAAAACGAGCCCATGCTAATCCCGAACACCCCGATTTTCTCGCTGTCGATTTCGGGGCGGGAACAGAGATAGTCGATCACCGTGCTGGCCGCCTTTTCGTAGTTGTCCGCCGTGACCCTGATTTTACGGATATTCGACATCCCCTGCCCCGGCCCGTCCATCGCGCAGGCGTGCATCCCCCTCCGGAGCATATCGTTTTGAACCACATAGGGATAAAACTCCTTGGTTTGATCCATCCCCGGGATATAAAGAACGCAAGGGGCCGGACGCCTGCCCATGGCGAATTGATAATTCGCCACCCACAGGCAAGACCGGGGCGGCAGGCGCGGCGGGACCGATCTCAGCGCATCGGCGAGTAGTCCACGGGATACCATATTTCGGATTTTCGGGACCTGAGGTAGGGGTTCGAGCAATCCCGCCAGCCAGCGAGCTGGCCGGCGGCCGCATCCACCTCGGCCCACTGGTTCAGGTTGCGGTAGGGCCAGATGTGCAAAAACTCGTTCAGGATGCCCGAGGCGAACTCGCTCGCCGGGTTCGCGAAGGCCGCGGCGAGGGGCGAGAGTTTTTCTCTTTCGGGAAGATGCTTGGCCCAGGCGGCGCCGAGTTTTCCCATGGTGCCGGTCTGAAAGGTGTCGCTCCTCACCTCGTAGACGCTGCCCATGGCGCCGGTGCGGGGCGACGGGCAAAAAGATGCGGCTGCCATCAGCCGGGTCTGCTGATACAGTATTTTCTCGGCCTTTAAGGGCGGCCACCAGGATGAGGACTGCGCTTTATCGCGCACACTTTCGCGGTGGGCGGAATTTTCGTACTCCCAGATATGAAATATACGGTCCAGCTCGCCGATGGCCGAGCGGAAAAAGCAGATCAGCCGGGAGAGCTTCACTCGCTCCTCGATAATGTTCCCGAAACCCTCCACCGCCTCATCAAGGCTCCCCTGCGTGAACGTATAAGCCCGCACTTCGTAAAGCATTTGCGATTGGCTCCTCTATCGGACGGGGCGGCGAGTCGCTGCCCGGAATCATGAAAACATCGTCGTACCCGGAATGATGCAGCAATGCTCTCCCTTTTTTAAATTTCGATCAATTCGCCTTCCTCGGGCGGCGCATCTCACAGGGATGGCCATCAAGTGCGCTGAAATATCCCTCTGATCCTGTGCATGGCGAATTCCTAATTAAGCCGTAATTTGGTGGCTGATTGGGAATTCGCCACCCACAGGTCTTGAGAACTTTCTCGCCTCTGGAGATTTTTCCATGAATTTTAAGTTTGAGACGCTTCCGAAATCATTCTCGAAAAATTCGAAGCGTTTTAAGGAAAATCAGATATTCGAGGCCATCAGTTCTTGAATATAAGAACACCCGATGAAGTTTTCCTGGAAAGAACCGCCAACCATAGCTAATCTAAACTATCATGTGTGGCACTCACATTGCCGAGGCCTGTTTCAGATACCTATTGCTGTTTGATTAGGAATTCGCCAGGGACACCCTGAAAATCGATGGACCAGGACACCGCCCCGCTGTTCGAGCCAGATTAAGCACTTTGTTGGTGGATTTACAGAACACCGAGCCATTGCGTGAATTCACGTTGTGGAATTGGAT
>JAQBZT010000212.1 GCA_027622355.1 bacterium
CCGCCCGCCCGCCCCTTGCGAAAGTCACCCTCCAGAGCCCGGAGAATCTGGCGGAGCTTCCCTTCCTCGTGGACTCGCACGCCCACCTCGATGCCGAAGTCTACGATCCGGACCGGCAGGAGGTGATGCAGCGGGCCCTGGCCGAGGGGGTCAGGTTCGTGCTTGCCGTCGGCTCCGATGTCGAGAGCAGCCGGCGGACGGTGGAGATCGCCGCGGCCTACGACCCCATCTACGCCGCCGTCGGTGTTCACCCGCACGAAGTCAAAAACACTGGAAGAAAGACCCTCTCCGCCCTCTCCGACATGTCCAGCCACCCCAAGGTGGTCGCCATCGGCGAGATCGGGCTCGACTACCACTACAACCACAGCACGCCGAAGCTCCAGCGGCACTGGTTCCGCGAGCAGATCCGCCTGGCCGTGAAGCTGAAAAAGCCCGTCATTGTCCATTGCCGCGACGCAGGCGAGGATATCTTCCAGATACTGGAGGAGGAAAAAGCATGGCACGTCGGCGGGGTGGTCCACTGTTTCACCGGCGATGCGGAACTCGCCCGGAAACTGATCGGGCTCGACTTCTACCTGGGCGCGGCCGGCCCGATCACGTTCGAAAAGTCGGATGAGCTGCGCGAGGTGTTCGCCGGCGTCCCGATCGAGCGGGTCCTGATTGAGACCGACAGCCCCTATCTGGCGCCGCCGCCGGCCCGGGGCCAGCGGAACGAGCCCGCCCTCGTCGCCCGCGTCGCCGAAACCCTCGCCGAGATATACGGCCTCACGACGAAGGATGTCGCCCGTATCACCTCCCGGAACGTTTCGCGCCTGTTCGGCATCGGCAACGGAGCCGCCGACACGATCGCCTACACCCTGGGAGAGAGGCTCTACATCAACATCACCAACCAGTGCAGCAACGCCTGTTTCTTCTGCGGCCTGCTCAGCGACAAAATCTACAAGGGATACGACCTCACGCTGTCGGCGGAGCCCTCGGCAGAGGAGATCCTGCGAGCGGCGGGAGAAGCCGCCGGATACGAGGAGGTGGTCTTCAGTGGATTCGGGGAGCCCACCCTGCGGCTTGATGTCCTGAAGGAAGTGGCCGCCGGCCTCCGCGAGCGGGGCGCCCGGAAAATCCGCCTGGTCACCAACGGCCTCGGCAGCCGGACGAATGAGCGCGACATCATCCCGGAATTGCACGGCCTCGTGGATGCGCTCTCCGTGAGTCTCCAGGCCGACACGGCGGAGAACTACGAGAAGATCTGCAAGACGAAAGACATCGAAGACCCCTACCCCTCCATCAAGGCCTTCATCCGGGCCGCCAAGCTGCACTTCCGCGAGGTGGAGGTCACGGCGGTACACATGCCCGGCATGATCGATGCGGAAGGGTGCGCGCGCGTGGCCCGCGAGGAACTCGACGTGCCGTTCCGATCCCAGTTGTTCGTTCTCGCCGACTGAAAACCTGCACTACACCCGAATGTCGATGATGGACCCCCGGTGGGTGCGGCGGTTCGCCGCGAGGAGGGGCTCTTCGCTTCTGCGCTGAACCGCATCGAGCGGCTCAAGCGGCTCGAGATCGATGATGCGGGCGGCGAAGCCGGGATCATCCGGGCGCGGAAAACCGCCACCGCCCGGAAGAAAAACAAAATCCCGAATCGATCCCGCCAGATTCACAGCCTACTATCCTCCCGGCAGCGCATCGCCTGCCTCGCGCAGGATGCGGATGAAGTGATCTCCCTTTTCGGCGGATGCCCCCCGGCCGCGCACCACGCCCCGCCCTTCGAGCTGGAGGGTTTTCCCGGGCCGGGTGAAGGGCAGTATCTTGAGCTTCTCGCTCCCCCCGAGGGTTTCGACCTCAATCTCGCCTCCCTTCCAGAGCAGACAGCGGGGCACCTCGGCATCGCTGTAGATGTCGAGCCCGCGGCGGTGGAGGCGGGGGTGAGGCCGGATCCGCACCGCCACGTACAGATCGCCGCTTCGCTCGCCGGTTCGATCCCTTCCCCCGCAGCCACGCAGGCGGATTTGTGCGTCTTCTTCGATCCCGGCCGGGATGCGGATTTTCAGATGCACGGTTTTTTTGATCTCCCCCACTCCCCCGCAGGGCCGGCACCAAGGCTGGCCGCTGCCCGCACACCGGTGGCAGAAATGGGGGCGCTTGAAGCGGACGGAAACCACGCCCCCCATCGCCGCCAGCCGGAAGGGAAGCCGGACCCGGTAGAAGAGGTCTCTCCCCCGGTGGGGCGGAGGGGCTTCGGCGCGGCGGCGAAGCGCGATTTCCAGCTCGGCCCGCGCCAGGCGGTAGGCCGCGCTCAATCGCTTGAAGGATTTCTCCATCTCCGGTTTGCCGCCGTAGAGATCGGGATGACAGGAGCGGGCGAGGCGCCGGAAGGCGCGGTGCGCCGCCTCCGGCTCCGCGTCCTCCGCCAGGCCCAGAAGCGCGAAGGCCTCCTCACGATCGACGGCCACGAATCCGATCATGACGCTCTCCTTACCCTGCGGGACAGTGGTGAATGCAACGCTTCCTCGACCGCTCCTTCTCCGGCTGCAGCGCCCGCCTTCCAGTTCGGCGGGCAGCGAAAGGACCAGCAAACAGCGAAGATGTGGTACTGCCACTGGCACTACATTTTTCCAACGTAATGTATTGCGTTTGGCACTACAAATCAAGCCCAAAAATCGCTTCTCTGGAAAAAAAAATTTCTTGACTTATGATGCCAATGGCACTACATTTGCTACATGGACAAGGTTGAAGGCCCTGAAAATAAAGGGGATCCGGCGACACCTGCAGCGAAAAGGCGACATAACAAGGCCCTGCAGATCCGAATGACGGCTGAGTTGCTGGACTTGGTTCACTTTGCATCGGAACGCGCCGGACTGAGCACCTCCGGCTGGGTCCGGGACCGGCTCATGCGCGTCGCCCGGCGGGAGCTGCGGAACACGGAGGATGATACCCCACGGCGGAAATTTCGCGGAAGCGATTAGGGCGCGCCCGCACTTTCCCGAGCGAAAAAACCTCTTCCCTGCCGGGAGAGGTTTTTTTTTGAACTTATGTTTTGAGGTCTATATTTTGATGACCTCAATGGCGGTCCACTCATCGAGCGCACACGCGCGGGTCACCTGAAAACCGGCCTGGCTCACCGCCCTCTCCAGCGCCTCGCGCTGCTCGTATCCTATCCCGCTCAAAACCCCCCGCCCGCCGGCGCAGAGCGCCGCATGCATCCGGGGGGCCAGTTCCCGCAGCGGCCCCAGGAAGATATTGGCCAGAAGAAGGTCCACCCGGCCCCACCATTCTCCCAGCGTGTCATGATCCAGCGTTCCGATCTCGAACCGCATCCGCTCTTGCAGTCCATTCCCCTCGGCCAGCGCCCGTGCCGCCTCGACGGCATCCGGGTCCAGGTCGAGCCCCAGCGCCGCCTCCGCCCCCAGCCGAAGCGCCGCCACGGCAAGAATCCCCGAGCCGCATCCGACATCCAGGACCCGCCGGGGGGCCGCATCGGCGCACATTCTCTCAAGAGACTCCAGACAAAGCCGCGTGGTGGAATGACGTCCGGTGCCGAAGGCCTGGCCGGGCTCCAGAACGATCTCGACACGCCCCTCCGGCGGAGAGGCTTCCTCCCAGGGCGGGCGGATCCAGAGCCGCTCCCCATACGCCTCCCCCTTGAACTGGCCGCGGGAGATGTTCACCCAGTCCTGGTTTTCGATCAGGCGGACGGTCACGGCGCTCGAGGGAACGCCGATGCGCGAGAGGATCTGCTCCGCCTTGCGCACGCCCTCGGCAGCGCCTTGTCCGAACGGAAAATGGGTCACGAGCACCTGGGTGCCCGAGGTGCCTTCGCGCCTCTCGACCGCCGAGGCTCCCGAGTCGATAAGGAGGCTGGCGGCGGCCTCGGCCGCATCCGAGGGCACCTGGGCAAACAACTCTATCCATTTATCGGACACGGGGGTGACTCCCCGGAAGAGGGACGGCGGCGGCCTGCGGCTGGGGGCGCTGGGCGGCCGGCACGCCCCTCCAATGACGGCAAACATCCTGAAGGGGGCATCCGGCTCAAAGCCTGTCGTCGCGCCGCCGGGGGCAGTGGCCGAGAATGCCCATGCGGCAGATGGCAAAGTCGTAGCGCACCGGGTCCGCCGGATCGAAGCGCCGCAAGGCGTCCGTGATCTCCTCGGCCATCTTCCGGTTCGGGGTGGTGCGCTCGCTGAGTCCAAGCAGGCCGCCGATGCGGGCGATGTGGGTGTCCAGCGGTATGGTGAGTTGATCGGGCCGCACCCCTTGCCAGAGGCCGAGGTCGAGGCCGTCCGCGGGCCGGACCATCCATCTGAGAAAAAGGTGAAACCGCTTGCAGGCGCTTCCCGCCGCCGGATCAGGCAGGAGGTAGCAGAGCGCCGCACGCGTGCCCTTGCGCATGGCGGGGGCGCCTTCTTCGGCGCCATGCAGCAGGCGGGAGCGGAATACGGAGAGTGCCCGGTGAAGTGTCTTCTCCGCCGGATCGTAGCCCTCCATAAAAAGGGCCTCGAGCGAACCGTGTGTGCGGAGCGCCCCGCCCACCGAATGCGCCAGCCGATCCAGGGCGGAGGGCCTGACCCAGCGGTGAACGATTCCCCGGAACAATCCGCCGCTCTCCCCGTGAGGGAGCGTCCGCAGCCGTTCGGCGGGCCGATCCCCCAGGCGCCTGAAAATTTTCCCGAGCGTTTTTCGGATCGCCACCGCATTTCCAAAAGCGAGCGCCGCCGCGAAAAAACCGGCCACCTCCCGGTCGGCAGGGCGGGAGAAGGCATGGACCATGCCGAGAGGATCTGAATCCAGAAAGGCCGCGTCGTAGTGATCCCGCAACGCATCGAGGCGGCGCTTTAAAATAGAGGCCTCTGGCTGCGCGCCCATCAAAAAACCCCTTTCGAGTCCAGAAGGAGGGTGACGGGGCCATCGTTGACGATTTCCACCAACATCATCTCCCCAAAACGGCCCGTCGCGGCCGGCACTTTTTTTGCCCGAATCTCTTCGACAAAAGCCTCATACAGCGCCGCCCCCCGTTCCGGGGCGGCGGCATGCGCAAAGGAGGGGCGCCGTCCCTTTCTGCAGTCTCCGTAGAGCGTAAACTGGCTGACGATCAGCATCTCCCCCCCCACATCGAGCAAAGAGAGATTCATTTTCCCCGCCTCGTCCGGGAAAATCCGAAGGTGGGCGATCTTCTCCGCCAGGTATTTTGCATCGGCCGCGTCATCCTCATCCCCCAACCCGAGGAGCACAA
>JAQBZT010000213.1 GCA_027622355.1 bacterium
GCCGGCGGGGCAAGGTGGGCGCATCGGCCCCCTCATTTCACGTCATCATTCTCTTCACCGGAGATTGTCCATGAAAGTCCTCATCGTGGGCGGCGGCGGCCGGGAGCACGCCCTCGCCTGGAAGCTGAAGCAAAGCCCTGAAGTTTCCGGGATCCTCTGCGCGCCCGGCAACGCCGGCACCGCCCGCCTCGGGCGCAACGAGCCGATCGGCGCGGAGGATCTGGCCGCCCTCCTGACGCTGGCGAAGAGCGAGCGGCCTGGCCTCGTCGTCATCGGCCCGGAAGCCCCCCTCGCCCTCGGGCTGGCGGACCGGCTCGCCGAAGCGGGCATCCCCGCCTTCGGGCCGAATGCTGCGGCGGCCCAGATCGAATCGAGCAAATCCTTCTCGAAGGAATTGATGAAGGAAGCCGGCATCCCCACGGCGGATTTCGGGGTTTTCGATAACGCTGAAAAAGCGAAATCCTTCGTCCGCGCGCGCGGCGGGGCGTGGGCGGTCAAGGCGGACGGTCTCGCGGCGGGCAAGGGCGTGCTCATCTGCCCGGACGTGGCCCACGCCGAGGCGGCCATCGCTCAAGTCATGGAGGACCGCGCCTTCGGCGACGCCGGGACGCTCTGCGTGGTGGAAGAATTTCTCGAAGGAGAGGAAGCGAGCCTGCTCGCCTTCGTGGACGGGGAGCGCGCCCTGCGCCTGCCCTCGGCGCAGGATCACAAGCCCATCGGCGAGGGGGACACCGGCCTCAACACCGGCGGGATGGGTGCCTACTCCCCCGCCCCGGTCCTCACGCCCGCACTCGAAAAGAAGGCCATGCGCGAAGTCATCCAGCCCGCCGTTGACACGATGAAGCGCCGCGGCACTCCCTACCGTGGCATTCTCTACGCGGGCCTCATGATCAAGGACGGCGACATCAAGGTGCTTGAGTTCAACTGCCGCTTCGGCGATCCGGAGTGCCAGCCCCTGCTCATGCGGATGGACGGAGATCTTCTTCCCATCCTCATGGCGTGCGCCCAGGGAAGCCTCGCGCACACCCAGATCGACATCTCGCCGGACGCCGCCGTCTGCGTCGTCATGTCGGCGAAGGGCTACCCCGGCGACTACCCCAAGGGGGATCGCATCCACGGCCTCAACGCCGCGGGAGAGATGGAGGGTGTCGTCGTCTTTCACGCCGGAACGAAGCTGGACGAGGAGGGCCACACCGTCACCTCGGGCGGGCGCGTCCTCGGCGTGACGGCGCGGGGGGCGGACATCAAAACCGCCATCCGCCGGGCCTATGCGGCGGCGGCCAAAATCCATTGGGAAGGCGCCTACCTCCGCCGCGACATCGGTGCCAAGGCCATCGGCCGCACCTGAGATGAAAGCCCTCATCGTCTGCATCGACGGGGGCGACCCCGCCTACTTCGAGACCTCCGGCACCCCGAACCTCGATCGGCTCGGCGCGGAGGGCGCACGTCTCATCGTCTCGGCCCAGATGCCCACCGTCACCAACGTGAACAACGTCTCGCTCATCTGCGGAGCGCCGCCCGCCGCCCACGGCATCACGGCCAACTACTTCCTGAACAAGGACACCGGGGAGGAGGTTTACATGGAATCGGGCGATTTCGTGTGCGCCCCCACCCTGATGGAAAAAGGGCGCGCGGCGGGCCTGAAGGGGGCCGTCCTCGCCTCGAAGCAAAAGCTTTGCGGCATGATCGGCAAAGGGGCGGACGTTCTCGTCACGGCGGAGGATCCTCCCGCCCGGCTCCTCGCCCGCGCCGGGAAGAAGGAAGAAATTTACAGCGGGGCGGTCAACCTCTGGCTTCTGCGGGCGGCGCGGGCCGTCATCGAAGAAGACGCGCCCGATCTCCTCTACGTCACGACGACCGATTACATCCAGCACATGCACGGGCCGGACGCGGAAGAGGCCCAGGCGCATTTCGCCGCCCTCGATGCGGAGATCGGAAGACTCGCCGATGCCTGGACCACCCTCCATCCCGATGGGGCAATCTTCGTGACGGCCGATCACGGGATGCGGGGCAAGACGCGCGCCCTCGATCCGGGGGTGATCCTCCGCGCGGCGGGAATCGCGGCAGACGCCGTCCCCATCATCAAGGACCGCTACACCGCCCACCACGGCAACCAGGGGGGCGCGGCCTACGTTCACCTGAAGGACCCGGCCGCGCGGGATGCGGCGCTGGCGGCCCTGCGCGAAATCTCTGGCATCGAGGAGGCGATCCCGGGCGAGGAAGCCGCCCGGCGCTTCCGCCTCATGCCCGAGCGCGTGGGGGACATCATGGCGCTCGCAGATGAGACGACCGTCTTCGGAGTGCAGACGGAAGCCGAGCGCGCGATCGCGATTCGCAGCCACGGCGCCCTGCACGAGGCGCAGGTCCCCCTCTTCGCCTGGCGGGCGCCATTCTTCAAGCCGGATGCGGGGGCTTTTCATTTCGATGCGGTGCGCAGCGTCATGGAGGGCATCGGCGGCTAGCCGCGGCGTTGCCGCGCCGGGGTCCGCATGGTCTAATTCTTCTCATCATTCCATCCCTTTCCCAGCTGGAGTCATCCTATGAAAGCCATGGTCTTGAAGGAAAAAGGAACCCCCTTTGTGCTGGAGGATCGCCCCATCCCCGAGCCCGGGCCGGGCGAGGCCACCGTCCGCGTCCTCGCCTGCGGGGCGGGGCTCACCATCCATCACACAAGGATGGGGAGAACCGATGCGAAATACCCGATTGTCATCGGCCACGAGATCACCGGCGAGGTCACCTCCCTCGGCGCAGGTGTCACCCGCCTCGCCATCGGCGATGCCGTCGCCTGCTACTTCTATCTCTCCTGTGGGGATTGCCGCTGGTGCCGGAACCAGCTCGAGCCGCTTTGCGAAAACTTCAAGGGCTACATCGGCCGCGCGATCGACGGCGGCTACGCCGAGTACATGAAGGCCCCGGCCTGGAACCTCATCAAGCTTCCCCCGGGGCTCGACTACAAGAGCCACCCGGCCGAGGTGGGCGTCATCTGCGACGCCATCGCCACCCCCTACAAGGTCACGAAGCGGGCGCAGATCGTCCCGCAGGACACGGTGGCCGTCGTCGGCGCGGGCGGCGGGGTGGGGATTCACATGGTGATGCTCGCCAGCTGGAAGGGCGCGCGCGTCATCGCCGTGGACATCGCCGCAGAAAAGCTCGCCCGGTGCAAGGAGGTCGGCGCCGATGCGGTAGTGGACGCCTCCCGCGGCAAGGTGACCGAGGACCTTCTCGAGCTCACAGGCGGAAAGGGGGTGGATGTCGTCGTGGACTTCGTCTCCTCCGCCCAGACGCTGGGGGACGGGGTCAAGGCGCTCGGCCGCAGGGGCCGCCTCGTCACCCTGGGCGGCAACCCGCAACTCTTCGAGGTCTCCGCGCGCGATATGCTCTCCAAGGAACTCACCCTGATGGGCAGCCGCTACCTCACCCGGCAGGAGTTGCACGAATCGCTCGAACTCGTGGCCCGCGGGGAATTCTGGCCGCTCGTCACCGAAACCTACAAGCTCGAGGAGGCCGAAAAGGCCCACGAGCGCCTCGAGGCGGGAGCCGTGCTCGGCCGGCAGGCCCTCATCATGGACGGCGCCTGATGCGCCGCGCCGGGGAAATGCCGTGCGCCGGGTAAAACCCTTCGAGGCGTGGGTGCCGGGCGAGAAGCTCACCACCCGCGCCCGAACGGTGACCGAGGCGGACATCCTCGCCTTCGCCGGGACGGCGGGCTACGCCGAGAGCCTCTTCTACGACATGGAACACCTGCGCGCCCTCGGGCACGCGCGCCGCTTCGCGCCCGCCCTTTTGACCTGCGCCGTGGCGGACGGGCTCATCATCCAGAGCGGGGTGCTCGAGGGGGTGGCGATCGCCCTGCTCGGCATCGAGCGCCTCACCGCGAAGGCGCCGCTTTACGCGGGCGACACCATCCACGTTGAGGTCGAGGTCACCGAAACCGCTCCATCGAGGAGCAAGCCCGATCGCGGGGTGGTGGCGACGCGCCAAAGAGTCATCAACCAGAACGGGGATGTCGTGCTGGAATACGACGTGAAGCGGATGGTGAAGCGCGGGGAGCGTTAAAGCCCGAAAAACTCCTTCGCCGTCCCGCTCCAGATCCGATCGGTTTCTTCCGCAGAGAGCCCCAGACTTTCCACCAGCTTGACGTGATTCTTGATCGGCACCCAGGGGGAGTCGGTGGCGAACATGATGCGCTCCGGCCCCATCTCGCGCACCGCCAGCTCGAGCGCCGCCTTCGAGTGCGCCACCGCGTCGGTGTAGACCCGCCGAAAGTATCCGCTCGGCGGCTGGGTGAGGTTTTCATCCCCGCCGGGGTGGATGCTGGTGAGGTAGTCCACCCGCGCCATGAGAAGGGGGAGCGTCGCCCCCGCGTGGGGGAGCAGCACCTTAAGATCCGGCAGGCGCTCCATGACGCCCGAGAGGATGAGGCGCAGCGTGGCCAGGCTCTCATCGAAGAGAAAGCCGACGAGGGGCCCGAGCCAGAAATCCTGGTAGACATGGGAGGAGGGCGAGGGCCCCGGATGCAGCACCAGCGGAACCCCCCGCTCGGCCAGCAGCGCCCAGAGGGGCGCGAAGGCGGGATCGTCCACCGGCCGCTTCCCGCCGATGTAGGCGAACACCTGCAGGCCGACGAACCCGAGGTCATCCATGCAGCGCTCCAGCTCACGGCAGGAGGCCTCGATGCTCCCGAAACCCAGATTCGCCACCCCGCGGAAACGGCCGGGATGGCGGCTCACCGCCTCGGCGATGCCGTCGTTCCCGATACGGGCCAGCTCGTCCGCAACGGCGGGTTTTTTGGCGAGATCGGGGCCCGGAATGTTCAGGCTGAGGAGACTGAGATCGACCCCGTTCTCGTCCATCTCCTTGAGTTTGACCGAGAGATCGAAGATCGAAGGGGGCATGGGGAGCTTGTCCACCTCGGTTCCCCACGCCCAGGTCTTCCCCCCCGTGCTTTCCATCCGGGGAAAATCGGTGCGCGCCTCCAGCGCTTTCACATAAGCCTCTGGCATGTAGTGGGTCTGAACATCAATCCGCATGAGGATTCTCCAACGAAGAGAGCCGTTTGGTAGTGGGTCAGTTTGCACAACGGACCCGTGGTGTCATTCCGAAGGAGCGCAGCGACTGAGGAAT
>JAQBZT010000214.1 GCA_027622355.1 bacterium
GCTGGCCGAGACCGGCCCCTGCGCCGCCGGTCTGAAATGGCCGAACGATCTGCGGATCGGAAAAAGAAAAGCCGGCGGCATTCTCTGCGAATACGAGCCCGCGGGCGGGCCGCCCGCCGCTGTGGTGGTGGGCGTGGGCATCAACCTGGGAGGCGGGAAAGATAATTTTCCCCTGGAAATCAGAGACAAAACGACCTCGCTCGAGGCCGAGTGCGGCAGGGCGGTTCGGCCGGATACTCTTCTGGGGGTGTTGCTGGATCGCCTTTGGGAGCGGTATTTGCGCTTTATCGAGGCGGGTTTTTCCCAATTCCGGGAACGGTGGATGGAACTATGCGACAATTTGGGCGAAAATGTAGCCCTTCCCGCGAAGGGCGGAGAGATGCGGGGCCGAATCGCGGGCATTGACGATACGGGTCGCCTCCTTCTGACACGGCCCGATGGAAGCCCCTTCGCGGTCGAGGCGGGAGAGGTTCGAGAAGAATGAGCGAGAGCAGCCTTTTGCTCGCGATTGACGTGGGGAATACCCAGACAGTCATTGGTCTTTTCGAGGGGGAAGAGATCAGGGCCAGTTGGCGGCTGGGCTCTGTGGCCCGCCGCACGAAAGACGAACTGGCCATCATCATCGAGGGTCTCTTCCGCCTCGGCGGCTACAGCATGGCAAGCGTGAAAAGGGTGGCCATCGCCAGCGTCGTTCCCCCGCTGGGACCGACCTTGGTGGAGTTGTCCCGAACGTACTTTCACACGGAACCCCTGGTGTTGGGACCGGGAATCAAAACGGGTATTCCCATCCGGTACGACAATCCCCACGAGGTCGGCGCCGACCGGATCGCAAACGCCGTCGCCGGCGTTTACCTCTACGGAGGTCCTTTGGTCATCGTGGATTTCGGAACGGCCACCACCTTTGACGCCCTCTCGGCCAAGGGCGAATATCTGGGGGGAGCCATTTCGCCCGGCTTCAGCATCGCGCTCGAGGCGCTTGTCGATCGCACGGCCCGCCTTCCCCGAATTGAGCCGGCCAAGCCGGCCAGCGTGATCGGCCAGAACACGGTGCTCAGCATCCAGTCCGGGATGTACTTCGGCTACCTGGGACTGGTCAGAGAGATCGTCGGGAGGATGAAAGAGTGCCTCGGGAGCGGGACCCGGGTTCTGGCCACAGGCGGCCAGAACTCCATACTGGCCGCCGAGGAAAACATATTTGATGTCATCGAGCCCGATCTGACGATCATCGGGCTCCGCCTGATTGCCGATCGGAATCCCTAGCCGTCCGCTAGCGGAACCCTGTAACAGCCAGAGGATCAAAACGTGTATCTGGAATATTGGGGCCTGAACAAAACCCCGTTCGAAAATCTGCCCAACCCGGAGTTCCTGTACTACTCGCCGATGCACGAGGAGGCGATGACCCGCCTCCTCTACACGGCGCAAGGGGGCCGGAATGCTGACCGGTCACGCCGGCATGGGGAAAACCACCCTCAGCCGCGCCTTCGTCAAACAACTCGACGAGAGCAAGTTCGACGTCGGCCTGATCGCGAACCCGAGCCTGAGTCCCATCGAATTTCTCAAGGAAATCCTCTACCAGCTCGACGTCGAGGAAAACTCTCAGTCCAAGGTGGACCTCCTCCGCCTTTTGAACGAAAAGATGCTGATGAACATCAAGCAGGGAAAAGACACTATCGTCATCGTCGACGAAGCCCAGGCCATCGAGGACGAAAAAACGTTCGAGGAGCTTCGCCTTCTCCTCAACTTCCAGCTGAACGACCGCTTCCTCATGACCCTAATCCTGATCGGCCAGGAAGAGCTGCTGGAAAAAGTGGCGCGCATCCCCCAGCTCAGCCAGCGAATCGCCATCAAATACCATCTCCGGCCGCTCGATTTCACGGAAACCGTGAAGTTCATCTTCTTCCGCCTGAAGATGGCGGGGCTGACAAAGAGTATTTTCTCGGAGGAGGCCATCAAGCAGATTTACCAGTTTTCCGGCGGTATCCCGCGCAAAATCGTGAACTTGTGCGATCTTTGCCTCCTCGTCGGCTTCACCTTCAAAGCCCCTCTCATTAATAGTAAGATCGTCGAGAAGGTGCAACGCGACAGCCAAGGAGACATCTAGGCCATGCGCCTCAGCGATCTGATCAAAAAGGGCGCCGACGGCGACCCCCCCAAGAAGAAGCCTGCGGAGGCGGAGGCAAAAAAACCTGCCCCTCCGAAAGAGGAGGAGGGGGCGTTTCGCCTGAGCGGGCTCGGGGGCTTCGGCCCGGCAGCCAAGCCCCCCGCGGCGCGGGAGGAAGCCCCGCTTGAGTTTCCGGGAACCTCCCCTGAAGAAGAAACCGCCATCGATCTGCCGGAGCTGCCGGGGCTGCCGGGGCTGCCGAATACCGCCACGGCCAGTCCCGCCCGTGCCCCTGAGGAGGAAACTCCCCTCTCGATACCCGACATGCCGGGCGCTCCCGGCGAGAGCGAAGCCGACCCACCGGTCGAGGAAAAGCCCCGGGTGCGCACATCCGTCCTCTCCGGCCCCGAACCCGGCAAGGAGGGCCCCGGGGACGGATACTCCTCCTCCCCCGCCGATCGGATTACGGCCGAGAACAACCCGTACCGCATCCTGCGGCAAAGGGCGATGGACCTGATTGCCAAAATCCTCAAAGCCACGGCCACCGGAGAGGCCTTCGGCCTCGAGAGCGCAGAGGAGTGGGTGGTGGATGTTATCGAAACCCCCGAGGGTCTCGACCAGCTTTACGGGCTCGCCGTCAGCACCAAGGACGAGTCCAACTCGATGGCCATTCATCTGTTCAATCATTCGATCTATTCGTTGAAGCTGGGGCGGGGGCTCCGCTGGTCGCCCGACCGGATGATCCGGCTCGGCGTCGCGGCTCTGATCCACGACATCGGCATGGGGAAGGTTCCCCAGCACATCCGGCACAAGGAGGGGAAGCTATCTTCCCAAGAGCTGGCGGAGATCCAGAACCATCCCACATACGGCGCGAAGCTCATCCTGGACACCTTCGGCGAACCCTTCCGCTGGCTCGCCGAGGCCCTCTACCACGAGCACGAGCGCGAGGACGGCCGCGGCTATCCGCAGGGGCTGACCGGGAACCAAATCTCCGAATACGGAAAGGTCATCGGGTTGGCGGACGTGTACGAGGCCCTCACGCACAACCGCCCCCAACGCAAGCGCCTTCTGCCCCACAAGGCCGTCCAGGAGATCATCCAGACCCAGAAAACCTCGTTCCACCAGCGTCTTTTGAAGATCATGCTGGAGGAGCTCTCGGTCTTCACCCTGAACAGCCTTATCCGGCTCAACTCCAACGCCATCGGCCGGGTGGCGCAGACCGTTCCCGGACAACCTCTTCGCCCTGTCGTTCAGATCATTTTCGACGCGGAAGGAAACGAAATCATGGAAGAGCGGAACATCGCCCTCAAGGATTACCCGCTACTCTACATCGTCGATTCCGTAGATGAATCTGAACTCCCTCGATACTGATCTCTCCCCCTTCGCCATGAATCTATCGCCGATGAAGCAACTTCGAGGAATTGCGCTTGGGTTCAGAAGGCACATCCTATTCGGCGCCGCCATTCTGCTGGGCGCCGCCCTTCTGGCGCCCTGTGCGGCAGTCGCCGGCAAGTCCCTGCACGCATACCCGCCCAGCGAGGAATTCCGCTACGACATCCGCTTTCTGTTCCTGACGAAGGTGGCGGAGGGCGTTCTTCGAATCCGCCGGCTCGGCGGAAACCGCTACAAGGCCGAGCTGTCTGCGGAAACCCGTGGGCTCGCCGGCTTCCTCTCCAGCTACCAGAAAAATTTCTACATCAGCGAACTGGAATACCAGCCCGGGTCCGGTCACCTTCTTGCCCGCGTCTTCACCAAGATCATCCAGCGCGGGGGGGTGAAAGACGAAAGCCGGACCGTCATCGACCATGAAAAGCGCGAAATCAGATGGAAAACCTTCAAGAACGGAGAACTCCGCCACAAAGGCAGCGAAAAAATCCCGCCGGGACTCACCTACGAAGACCCGCTCTCAGCCTTCTTCAACTTCCGCGCGGGCTTCTTCGGACAAATGAAAAGGGGGCTCCGGCGGGAGACCACCACCATCCCCGCCTACCAGACCGACGACAAGGGCAACCTGCTCTACAACGAAGAATTCGTGCGCAACTTCAAGATCCGCGTCGCCGACGCCGCCACCGAACAGAAATACCGGACCCGCTTCGAGCGCACCAGGGGAAAAGGCCTGGTGGTCATCGTGAACGTGCCGAAGTCGCTTTTCGGTCAAAAAACGGGAGAGGTGCAGGTCTACTTCGATGCAAGCAGCGTCCCTGTTGCCGTCATCGTGGAGAACGCCATCTTTTTCGGAGATGTCTACGGCGTGCTTCAGCAGGCTGCGAAACCCAGATAGCGGCCGGGGCCTCAGCCCGCTGTCCGAAAAGCGTCCCGAATGAGCGTTTCCACCTTCGGTTTTCCTCCCTCCGGCACGGCGACGATCACCACATCGAATCGGCATTTCGCCTCGCGCTCCTCCGGGTGGGACAAGAGGAAGTGCTCCGCTGCCCGGATGATCCGCCTCTGCTTCTCCGGGCCGACGGCCCAGATTCCGCCCTCGGTTTTTCCCGCCGCCCGTGACTTCACTTCCAGGAAAGAGAGCACTTCCCCCTCGCGCGCGATGATGTCCACCTCATAGCGCGGACCGCGGTAGTTCCGCATCAGAATCCGGAAGCCGTTTTTTCGCAGATGCAGGCAGGCGGCGTCCTCGCCCTCGCCGCCGCTCCGACGGGGTGAAAGGCGGGCCATCAGCCGGTGCGAACCCCGGAAAAAGTCCGCCGGTGAAGCGGGCAAGGCCCATGACGCCGCAGCGCCTCGATGTGATCCCGGGTCGGATAGCCCTTGTGGCGGGCAAAGCCGTATTGCGGAAACTTCCGGTCCATCCTTAGCATGAAGCGATCCCGCGCCACCTTGGCCACGATGCTGGCCGCCGCGATCGATGCACTCTTCGCATCCCCCGAAACGATAGGCGTTTGCGAGATGTCCAGGGGAATCTCCTGGTTGCCGTCAATCAGGACATGCGCGACCGAGACGCGAAGCCGCGACACCGCGAGCGCCATCGCGCGGAGGCTCGCGCGG
>JAQBZT010000215.1 GCA_027622355.1 bacterium
GCCGGATTTTTTCCTGCAGTTCTTTCTTCGACTGGAACGTCTCGATCTCCTCGCCGACCTTGAACACCAGGTCCATGTTCTTCTTGTGGTTGGTGAGAAAAAAGGCGCCCCCGCCGATGAACGACATCGTTTTGTCGTCGCAGGTCTCGATGTGGCCCCCGCCGCTCTGGATGTCGAGAACGATCTTGCTCGCCTTGATGATCTTGAGCTTCTCGTCCCCGTAGACGCCGCCGTCGGTGGCCCGCTCCCGGATCCAGGGGTCCCGGGCGCGGCGCCACTGCGGCCCCCAGATTTTGAAGTCCACCCCCTCGTCCGTCAGGCCGGAGAAGAACACCTCGCGGAACCCGTAGTAGCTTCCGATAAAGGCCACGTCCGAGCGGTAGGGCGCCAGCTCCGCCTCGGTGAATTCCTTCTCGTAGGTCGAGGGATCGTAGGCGTCCGAGGTGAAGGCCACGTTCCCGAAGCCGAAGAGGTCGAACTCGCGGAAGAAGTAGGTGTCCATTGTCAAGAAGAGATCGTAGGCGCCGATCTGATCGAAGGAGATCCCCGCTGCCGTCGAGCCGTAGGGGTTGTCGGGATAGAAGCAGACCGTCCGGCAGGCGGATTTTCGGCGGATTTCCGCGATCGTCTCGGCCTGGATGTATCCGTCGCGGTAGACGAAAAGGAGGTCGAAGTTCTCAGTGATGCATTTTTCCGCGAGGCGCCGGTTCATCCACCGGACCCAGGATTTCCGGAAATTGCTGTAGAAGAAGCTCTTCTTCCGGTAGAAGAAAACCTCGACCTCATGGCCGAGAGAGCGGATGCCGGTGTAAAAATCGTGCGACCCGGTGGCCGGGTAGAAGCCTTGGTGGGGGGTGGACAGAAGAATCTTCATGCTCTCTCCCGGCACCGGAATGGCGCAGGCGCAGTTTGGGGGACTTTTCCGGCTCTTGTCCATCCCATTTTGGATGCCTCGAGGCGCCACCGCCGGCCCTCCGGGACCTTCCGCATTCTTGGATCAGGGCATTTTTGATTTTCGGCGAAGGGCCATCATGCGTTCACGACGGCGGGACAGAAAAGGAAAAACGGCCCGGCGGGAAACCGGAGCGGTCAAGCCCGGGTTTTTTCCGGTTGCGGCAACGTGTGGCCGAACCTCCGCCGGAGCTTGAAGGCGACCCGCTTCAGGCTTCCGGCGAGACCGTAGGTCTCCAAATACCGGACGGGCTCTCCCAGAAAGCGCAGCCGCCGCCGAAGCACCAGGGTGACGGGGAAGGTCTCGAAAAGCCACCACAGGAAATCGGCCCAGGGGCCCGAGCGGCCGCAGAGGATCTCGAGAATGGTCTGGTATTTGATGATGTCCTCTTTCGAGATCGTGGGCATGTCCAGAACGGAGTTGGCGTAGTAATTCTCCGGCATCTCGTTGCCGGGATCCAGAAAGCCTTCCCGCTCGCACAGCTCGCGCAGCTTGGTTCCGACCAGGGGGTAGAAAATGCTGAACTGCGCCGTGTCGGGCTTGACGCGCTTCATGAGCTCCCGCGTTGTGATCATCCGGTCGCGGTTGTCGTAGGGCAAGCCCACCATGTTGAAGGCGTGCGTCCGGATGCCGTGCTTTCGGGCCATCCGGAAGGAATCGATGATGGTCTTTTCCTCCATTTTCCGGTTGAGCACCTTCATGCGGAACTGCTCGTCGCCGCTCTCGACGCCGATCGACATGCTATAAGCCCCGGCCCGCGCGATGGCGGCCAGCTTGTCTTCCTTCACCATCTCGGGCCGCTCCATGAAGAGGAAGGGCTTCTTCACCCGCTCGGAGAACAGGTCCGCGAGCCTCTCCAGGCGGGGGAGCTGGGTGAGGAAGATTTCATCCACCCAGTTGATCATGTCGAGGCCGTTCTTCTCCTCGAAATCCTTCACCTCGCGCATCATCCGCTCGGGGCTTTTTTCGCGGCGCCAGGTGCCCTTTCCCTTGTACATGTCCATCACGTGCGGGCTGCTGCAGTAGGTGCACTGGTAGGGACAGCCGCGGCTTCCCTCGAACTGGCCCACGATGCGGGTGCCCGGCCTCACGTTCACGAGGAAATTTTTCGTGTAGTGCTCGATGGAGAAAATGTTCCAGTCGGGGATGGGCGCCTCGTCGAGGTCCGTGATGAGCTCGCGCATCTCGTTGCGCACTTCCATGCCCAGCATGTTGCGCGACCAGACGTTGGGGATCGACGAGGCGTCGCCGCCGCCTCCCAGGGCATCGAGCAGCTCGACGAGGGCGCCCTCGCTCTCCCCGCGGACCACATAGTCGCAGTGCGCCAGACAGCCTTCGGCGTCCACGGTGGGATGGTGCCCGCCCACGATCCGGGGCAGGCTCTTGATGCAATCCATCCGCAGAAGATCGCGCGCCAGCGCCCACTCGTTGCTCAGGACGCTGAAGCCCACCGCATCCGGCTCGAACGCCTCCACCATCGCCCGGAAGGCGGGTGCGATGTCCGGGCCGCGCATCATCGTAGAATCAAAAAGAGCGGTTTCGACCCCCTTTTCCTTCAGCACGGCGGACAGGACGGAAATGCCCAGCCGGGGCGCGTAAACGCGCTGGACATTGGGGTACACAAAAAGGAACCGCACGTCCTGCTCTCCTTTTTCATTTGCCAGAGCCGCGCCTTTTATGCCCCGGATGACCGGAGCCGGCCGCCGCCTTCGCCCTCCGGGTCAGATACAAACCGGAATGGTGCGGCGACTGCCGCCCGCTCTCGGGCTTCGCGCCATTGGCCCGCCACTGCGGCTGCCTTTCCCATCAAAATCTCCTCAAGTCTAACAGGAAACGCCACGCGGGGCACCTTCTCCCTCTGAAGCCCCGGCCGGAAGGGGCGCTCTCTACTTCCGGGCGCAATCCTCCCTTCTCTTCCGGGTTCATAGACCTTGCAGGTTTCCGCTTCCACATCGCCCATCGCCGGAGGCCGCAAGGGTGCGCCGGCGGGAAGGGCGAAGCCGCATGAGCGTGCCGCCTCCCTGGCGTGACAGGAGGCTCGCGCCGCGCGCACTGCCGGAACCAAAGAGCTGCCCTTGAGCGGCCCCCGGCCGCCTGTTAAGGTGGGGGCCTGCACTCCCCTCTTCGCCGCCCGGAAGGATGGCCGCTTTGCGCACCGGCCGCCGCTTTTTCATGGACATGACCTCCGCCGCGTGGCTGCTCGCGGGCGCGCTCGCCCTGCCGCTGCCCGCGGGGATGGGGGTGCGCATGCTCTACCGCGCCGCCCTGGCAACTCCTCCGGCGATCGTCCTCACCCTTGCTGCCACGGCGCAAGACGCTGCGGCGCGGGGCTTCGGCGGGGGGCGCTCATTCGGCTTCAGGGGTTCAAGGGGCCTTGGCGGCTTCTCGCGGCGCTCTTCCTTCGGCCGCCGCAGCGGCAACGCGCGCAGCTACGGCAGAGGAGGCTTCGGCCTGCCCTTCCTGATGGGGATGGGCCTCGGCGGGTTCGGCTTCGGGGGCTTCGGCGGCATCTTTATCTATCCGATTCTGCTGCTCTTTCTCCTGCGCATCCTGCGCGGTCTTTTCTGATGTTTGCGCCCGTTTGATCGGAGGTTTCGAGATGAAGACGAAATGGCTCACCTTGACCGTTGCCGCCGCCGCGATTTTCGTCCCGGCTGCCGCCTTCGCCCAGGAGGCGGGCGGCCCCCGCATCGGCGTGGGCACCGGCCTCATCCTCTCGATTGTCTACGGCCTCGTGGGGATATTGCTCCTCATGATCGGCTTCAAGATCTTCGAGTGGATCACGCCGTTTTCGGTGGACGATGAGCTCAAGAACCAGAACACCGCCGTCGGCCTCGCGGTGGGCGCCATGTTCATCGCCATCGCCGTCATCATCGCCGCCGCGCTCAGCTAGAAGGCCGCGCGCGGGGCGCGGGAGGAGGTGAGGGCGCTTGGGCCTCATGGCCGCGAAGACAGATCTTGCGCTCAAAATTCCGCTGGCGGACCCGCTCTTCTACTCCCTGCAGGGAGAGGGCGCGACGCTGGGGAGGCCCTCGGTCTTCGTGCGCCTGATGGGCTGCACCGTCGGCTGCGCCTGGTGCGACACGAAGTACAGCTGGGCGGGGCCCCCGGTGCTGGAACTTTCCCTGGAGGACATCCTCGCCTACTGCCGGGAGCGGCCGGGCGCTCAGGTCATCGTCACCGGCGGCGAGCCGCTGGAGAGCGAGTTTCTCCTCCCCCTCCTCGTTGCCCTGAAAGAAGCGGGCCTTCGCACCGAGATCGAGACCTCGGGCTACATTCCGCCGGCGGATGCGATCGCCCGCCTCGCCGATCAGTGGAACGTCTCGCCCAAACTCCAATCCGCGAATATTCCGGAGAACAAACAGCCGGTGACCCTCGGCTGGCTCCATGAGGTGAAGGAGCCCTATCTCAAGTTCGTTCTGCACAAGGTGGAAGAGTTCGAAGAGGTGGAAAGCCTCCTCGAAAAATATGACCTCTCCGATTTCCCCAGGGAGCGCATCATCATCTCCCCCGGCGGGAAGAAGATGGAGCACATGGAAAAGCGCCTCCGCCCCCTCGCCGAGGAAGCTTTGCGGCGCGGCTACAGATTCACGCCGCGGCTCCATGTCCTGCTCTGGGGAGACAAGCGGGGGGTGTAGCCGCCTCATTTCAAGCGGATACCAAACATGAAAAGAGAAGAGTTGGGTCGTAAAATTCAAAGGAGGTGTTCATGGGGGAACAATTAAAACACTTCTCGGACAAGCTCGAAAACGAAACGGACTCATGGGATCTGAAAGTGGCGCTTGGGGCGGGCGAAAAAATCGTGATTGTGGATGCTCGCGCGCGGGAACTCTTCGAAAGAGAACATATCCCCGGTGCCATCAACATTCCCCATGCGGCGATGAACCCGGAAACGACGAAGGCGCTCGATAAAAATGCACTCATCGTGACCTATTGCGACGGCATTGGATGCAATGCTTCCACCAAGGGCGCATTGAACATGGTTCGGCTTGGATTTCGTGTCAAAGAGTTAATGGGCGGCATCGAGTGGTGGAAGAGAGACGGCTACGAGACGGAAGGAGAGCCCCGATGAGGTAACGGAAAGAAACAA
>JAQBZT010000216.1 GCA_027622355.1 bacterium
GCCGCCCGCCCGGCAAACGCCCAGACCGCCAGAAGCGCCACCCCGAACCTCAGCGCGAGAAAAGAGAACATCTCGGCGCTTCTGAGCGACTCCTTTACCAGTGAAAACGTCGCACCCCAGAAGAGCGCAGCCAAAAGAAGCGCGGCGACCGGCATGGCGCGTTCGCGGGAGAATCGGATGATCACAGTTCCTCTTTCGATAAAACCGCGCGGGGGCGGGCCCTAGAGGGGAGGCGCTGCCTGATACAGGGCCCGATCGACCGCCAAGGCGCCTTGCTGGACCAGCGTGGAGCAAATCTCGATTTCATCCTCGCGGAGCTCGTGGGGGCCGTCGAAATAAAGCGCCAAAATCCCGAGCAGCCGCTTATCGACCTGCATGGGAAAAACCACAACGGCGCCGACATTTTCTTCCTCCAAGACCGCGGGGGCCTGGGCCCACTCTCTCACCGCGGGAACTTCCACCATTTCGCCTTCGCGGACCGCGATCTTCTCCGGCATCTCCTCCGGCCCCATGGCGATGGCCGCCCGGTAGCCATCTCCCAGTCCCGCGGCATACACCTCGAACATCTGCTGCATTCCCTCATCATAAAGGGCCGCATAAGCGCGCCGCGCCCCCACCACCCCCATCGCCTGCGAGGCGATGAGAGAGATCACATCCCGGAAATGTGCGCCCTTGGCCACCGTATCGCTCACCCGCGAGAGAAGCTCGAGAAACTGCCCGCCGCCCGCCGCGGGGGGCGGCCCGGCCTGCGAGATCGAAATCAGCCGGTCGGCGGCCCAATCGTCGCTCTCCTCCTTGCGGCGGCGCTGAAAGACCGCGAAGAGACCGACAAGCAGCACCCACGCCACGACCGCGCCCGCGGCCAGGATACGCCCCTCGCCGCCGCCGGCCGGCGCCAGGGCGCCGCGCCGGTTGGTGACCAGAACCAGGCGCAGCTGGCGGGTCCCGCCCGGAACGCCCAGCTGGATCATCGAGCGTTCGTCCTCATAAACCGTGTTGAAAGCAGCCGGATCGCAGCAAACGCTGACCTCCAGGGTCGTGGAAAGTTTCGCATTGAAATTTTTCCCGATCGCCTCACTGGCGAACGAAGGGCCGCGCTGGGCGAAAAGAACCATTTGCTCCGGCTCGGAGAGGAGGAAAACGCTTTCGCTGGCAGAGAGTTCATCCGCCCAAACCCGGAACAGGGATTTCGCCTGCAGAATCACGCCCCAATAGCCGCCCGTCGCCGCCGAGGGAGCCGACAAAAAGAGAACGGGGACTCCGGAAAGTTCCTCCGCCTCGATGTGATACTTCGGCCCCTTGCCCTTCGCACCCTGAAGCGCGGCAACCGAACGGGCCCATATGCGCCGCTCCTTGAAGTCCGCGCGCGGAACCCCGCCCTGCCGCTTGGAGGAAATGATTTTCCCGCTCTGGTCGAGCACCACAGCCGCGGAGGGCCCCTCTTCTCCACTTTCGAGCAGGTGGGAAAGCGCCCGGGCGGCGACCCCCGGGCTGGGAGGACTCGAGGATACGAGAAATTCCGCCGCTTCCATCCGCCCCCGCAGCGAGGAGAACTTCTGCTCGAGACGGCTCTTGAAGGTGTGTGACAGCCGCAAATCCTTTTCGTCCAGCACCAGACGGCGGGAGGCGAGACCCGCGTTTCGGACTACATAAAATCCGGCACCCACCACAAGGGCGGCGACAATGGAAAACACGAGGAGCGGGCGATAGGAAACTTTGGGATCGGGGCTGGCGGTCACTGTGAAAAGGTTCCCCTGTCGGACGCAATCGGCGCGGTCGTGCCCCCTTGAAAATCTACCGTTTTGGCGAGGTAAAGAGCAACACGGGAAAACGGCCCAAGCCGTGCGCCCGGGAAGCGTCGCTGGCTATCCGGAGGAAGGGCCTGCCCCGTTCGAGGCGCCTCCCAGGACTTTCTCGGAAAAATGACACGCCGCAAAGTGGCCGGGGGCGACTTCCCGCATGAGTGGTTCCTCGGCAACACATTTATCTTCCTTGTAGGGGCAGCGGGTGTGGAACCGGCAGCCCGAGGGCGGATTGACCGGGCTGGGCACGTCCCCGCGGAGAATGATCCGATCTTTTTTCTTGACCCGCGGATCCGGCACCGGAACAGCGGAAAGCAGGGCATAGGTGTAGGGATGCCGGGGGGACATCACCACTTCATCGGCAGAGGCGAGCTCGACGATTTTCCCCAGATACATGACGGCGATCCGATCGCTGATGTGCTGGATCACGGACAGGTCGTGGGCCACGATGACATAAGCGATGCCGAACTCTTCCTGCAAATCCTCGAGGAGGTTGATGACCTGGGCCTGGATGGAAACATCAAGGGCGCTGACCGGCTCATCGCCAATGATCAGCTTGGGGTTGAGGGCCAGGGCGCGGGCGATGCCGATGCGCTGGCGCTGGCCGCCGGAAAATTCGTGGGGGTAGCGCCGCATGTGCTCGGGACGCAGCCCCACGCGGTTGAGAATCGCGGCGACCCGGTCCTCGCGCTCTCTTCCCTTGGCGATCTTGTGAATGGTCAGCGGCTCGCCGACGATGCTCCCCACCGTCATCCGAGGATTCAGGGAGGCGTAGGGATCCTGGAAAATAATCTGCATCTCGCGGCGGAGCTTTCGCATGGATTCGCGATCAAGGTGGGTGATCTCCTGCCCTTCGAACCAGATCTCCCCCGAGGTCGGCTCAATGAGACGGAGGATTGCGCGGCCGGCCGTGGATTTTCCGCATCCGCTCTCCCCCACCAGCCCCAGCGTCTCGCTCGGCGCCAGATCAAAACTCACCCCGTCCACCGCCCGAACATAGTTGCGCACCTGGGAAAAAACACCCCCCCGAACCGGGAAATACTTGACCAGATTTTTCACTTCCAAGAGCTTCTCGACCATGAACGGCTCCTTTTCCCTAGCCAGGAGGCAAATGAATGCGTTGACCCAAGATACCGTAAAATGCGGGATAGATGTTTGGTTTCTTACCAGATGGGTTCGATTTCGGGCAAGTCCATCCACGACCTTGGGGCCCGGCCCCCCTCCGGATCGGGGAAAAATTTGCTCTCCGCCGGGAGGAAGATGAGCTTTTTTCCCCTTTCCGCAGGCGGGCCGCATACCAAGAAATATTTATAACATATTGAAAAGTAAAAGATTTTTACGATTTCCCCGATTGGCACACGAATTGCTTCCTACATGGGCAAGGGGCGAATCTGCCCCACCTGAGGCGGTCTTTGCAGACGGGCGAGGGCACGGGTAAACTGGCGTGAAGCTCTCGTAAAGGCCCGCAAAGAGCTGGAGGACTGGAGATGGTGAACATTCATTCCATTCAGCCGGGCGGTGGACCCGGAGGGGTGGATCCGAGCCAGGGCGGCAAAAAGAGCCGTCCCGAGAAAGGGGCGAACAGCCCTGCTTTTGCGGATTTTCTCGATGCCGCCAAGAGTGGCTCCCAGAAAGGCGGCGCGGACGCGCCCCAGAAAGCGGGCGGACCGGCGACGCCCCCTGCGGCCTATCTTGGCCGCGTGACCTCGGCGATTGCCACGGGCAAGCAAAAAGTCATCGGCATCGGCGAGGAATTCTTCAAACTGGTCGAATCCTTCCGCCGGGAGCTGGGAAATCCCGAAGCCTCGCTGAAGGACATCGCCCCGCTTCTCCACAACATGGAACTCTACCGCGACAAGATGCTCGATGAGGTCAAGGAGATGCCTGAGGGCAACCCCGGCCGGAAGCTCATTGAGGAGATGGCCGCGCTGGTCTCGACCGAATCCGCCAAATTCAACCGCGGTGATTTCGTCTAAACCCCGAGGTCCCATCCGCCTCCCCCCGTGCGCCGGGGGGAGGTTTTTTTTGTACCTCTCGCCGTTGGAATTGTGCCGAAATTCTGTTAATTTCTCATGTTCGGCTTGAGGTGCTCCCTTCTGGCTGTCCGCCCCAGGGCCCGGAGCCGCCACAAGTTGCAATGATAACGAATTGAAAACAAACAATTTTTTTTCTGGAGACCGGAATGGCTGAAGAAGAGAAGACCGAAGAAACCCCGGAACAGACCCCGGCGGAGGCCCCGGCCGAAGCCGCCGCCACGGAAAGCGCGCCTGAGGCGGAGGCCAGCGCCCCTGCGGAAGAAGCCCCCGCCGCCGAGGCCCCTGCGGAGGACGTGGGTCCCAAGCTGACGGCACGCGAAATCGATAAGATGAACGTCCCCAAGCTCAAGGAAGCCGCCCTTCAGTACGGGGGCCGCATCTCGGGCGTTCACGGCATGGACAAGAACCAGCTCATTCACGCGCTCAAGGAGATCAACGGCATTCCGCTCCAGGAACCCAAGCGCGAATCGAACATCGATCGCAGCGCCGTGAAAAAGAAGATTCGAGGGCACCGCGCGGCGCGCGATCAGGCGCTCCAGGAAAAGAACAAGGTCGGCCTCAAGCGCGCCCGCCGGAAGATGAAGTCGCTCCGCCGCAAACTCGTCCGCAGCGCCTAAGACCCGCCAAGACTCCTGAATGGCTGGCTTCCCGCTGGAAAGGAAAAACATATCCGCATGAACGGTGAACCGTCTCCTCTGCCTGTTTACCTCGCCGTGAAGGAAGCGTTTTTCGGCGAGCGCATTCTCCACGACATTCCGCGCTTCGACCGGCTCCAGCTGGCGACTCTTCAGATCAACGTCGGCAAGCTCTGCAATCAGTTTTGTGCACACTGCCACGTCGGGGCGGGCCCCCATCGCAAAGAGGTCATGACGCAAGAGACCGCCGAGCGGATCATCGCCTGGCTCGCCGCCTCCGAGATCCCCGCCGTCGACATCACGGGCGGCGCCCCCGAGCTGGCGCCTCCCTTCCGCTACCTCGTCGAGGAGACGCGCCGCCTCGGGCGCCACGTCATGGTCCGCTGCAACCTGACCGTCATCTTCGAGCCGGGCATGGAATGGCTGGTGGATTTCTACCGCGAGCAAGAGGTGGAACTCATCTGCTCCCTGCCCTGCTATCTCGAGGAAAACGTCGACAGCCAGAGGGGCGAGGGCGTATACGAGAAAAGCGTCGCCGCTCTGCGCCGCCTGAACGAGACCGGGTTCGG
>JAQBZT010000217.1 GCA_027622355.1 bacterium
GGGCGGCGGAGAAGGGGCTCCTGATCGTGGACACGACGACCGCCCGCCCGGAGGATTCCGAGGCGATCGCCGCCGAGCTCCGGGAGAAGGGGATCGGTTTTCTCGATGCGAGCCTCAGCGGGTCGAGCTCTGCGGTCTACGAGCGGAACATGGTCGCCATGGTGGGGGGGGAGAAGGCGCATTTCGATCGGGCGCTGCCGGTGCTCGAGGCGTTCGCGCGATCCTGCTACCACCTGGGGGAGAACGGCGCGGGGGCGCGGACCAAGCTCATCGTGAATCTGGTGCTCGGCCTCAACCGCGCCGCGCTGGCCGAGGGGCTGACGCTCGGGATGAAGATCGGGATGGACACGAAAATTCTCCTGGAGGTGCTCAAGGACAGCGCCGCCTACAGCAAGGCGATGGACAACCGGGGCCAGCGGATGATCGACGCCGCCTATTTCGACAACCCCACCTCCCGCCTCAAGCAGCATCACAAGGATGTCCGGCTCATGCTGGAGCAGGGGGCGCGCTGGGGCGTTCCGCTCTTTTTCACCTCGGTGCTCGATCAGGTGCTGTGCGAGGCCGAGGCGGCGGGCCTCTCCGATGCGGATACCGGCTCCTCGATCGAGGTGCTGCGGCGGGCTGCGGGCATTCCGGCGCTCTGAGCGCCTAGCCCGCCTCTGCATGATGCGCGGTGAGTTTTTCGGGAATCATGTCCCCCCGCGCGAAGCGATCCAGGGAGAGGGGCGAGATGTCGAGGATTTTCGCCGCGCCATCGAGGATCAGCTCGGCCATCGCCTGGCCGATGACCGGGCTGTGCTGGAAGCCGTGGCCGCTGAATCCCGCCGCGAGATAGAGCCCCTCCCGGCCGGGGACGGCCCCCATGATGCCGTGGCTGTCCGGGGTGAGTTCGTAGAGGCCGGCCCACCCGCGCACGATGTCCGCCCCCGCGAAGGCGGGAATCCGGCGGACGGCACGCTCCACCGCCCAGGCGGCGGCGTCCCAGTCCACCGTGGTGCGGAAGCCGGGCTCCACGTCCTGCGGGCCGTAGAGGATGAAGCCCTCCCCCTCGGGCTTGTAGGTCGTGTGCTGGGCGAGGTCGATCGTCAGCGGCATCTCCGGCGGAAGCGCGGGAACGGGGCCGGTGAGGAACACCTGGCGGCGGATGGGCCGCACCGGAATTTCCACCCCGGCCATTCGCCCGATCGCGCCCGCCCAGGGGCCCGCGCAGCACACCGCGAGGGGGGTTTCGATCGCCCCGCGCGCGGTTTCGACCCCGCGGAGGCGCTCCCCCTCGAAGCGGAGGCCGGTGACCTCGGTCTCCTGAAAGATCCGCACGCCGAGCGCGCGGCAGCTCCGGGCATAGCCCGCGATCACTTCCTGGGGGCCGAGGTGGCCATCCGCGGCGCAGAAGGTGCCGCCGGTCAGATCGTCCACCCGGAGATGCGGCCATCTTTTTTTCAGTTCCTCCGGCGCGAGCCAGTCGGTTCGGACGCCGAGGCGGGCCTGAAGCGCCCGGCCCTCCTGAAGGATGTGCCGGTTCATCTCATCGCCCGCGAGCATGAGGTAGCCCGTTTGCCGAAAGCCGGGGTCCACCCCGAACTCCCCGGCGAAGCGCTCCCACCTCGGCATGGCGGCGAGGGAGAAGCGGATGTTGATCTCGGTCGAGAAGTCGAGCCGGATTCCGCCCAGGCACGCGCCGGTCGAACCCTCTCCGAGAAGGCCCTTTTCGAGGAGGACGATCTCTTTCATCCCCGCGCGCGCCAGGTGGTAGGCGGAGGAGAGGCCGAGGGCGCCGCCGCCGATGATGGCGCAGGCGCTGGCGGAGGGCAGGTTCATCGCGGAACGTTTCCTCCGGGCGGGTGGAATCTACTTCACAGAAGCAGCGGGTTTTCCGCCCGCGGCACGAAAAAAGACCTGGCATTTAACAGGAGAAAAAACAAATACTTATTCCGGATTCGTGCCCGGCCCCGGCGGCGGACCGGCGGCCGAAATGTTGATCATTCGCTTGATGATGGCATAATTCAGTGTGCAATTCCTCCTCCGACTTTTTTGGGGAAAGGACGAGAGGCGGGATTGTTTCTTTTGTCGTGCGGTGAAAATCCTGATGTTGCGGCGATGAGGGTCCCATGTCGGATACCCATACCCGGGTGCTGGTCGTCGAGGGCGAGAGCAAGCTCCGGCGGGTGATTGCCTCGATGCTATACGGCGCGGGGATGAAAACCGTCTACAGCGTTCCCGACGGCAAGCAGGCCCAGGAAATTCTGATGAGCAAGGCGGTGGACTTCGTCCTCTGCGACTGGAGCGCACCGGAGCTGCCGGGGATGGATATTCTCCAGAAAATCCGGAATACCGAACTGCACCGGTTCATGCCGTTCCTGATGATGAGCCGTGTGGGCCAGCTCGATGAGGAAGATCAGCTGGCCGCCCATGACTACGATGTGGATGGGATGGTCTTCAAGCCCATCAACCAGAACGAACTCGAAGATACGATCAAAAGCGCCGTCAACAACTACAACGGCAATGTGGAGATATTCACCCATCTGACGCGCGCCAGCGCCCTGGCGGACATCGGCTTCCACGGCGAGGCGCGCGCAGAGCTGGCCGCGGCCCAGGAGAAAAAACCGGACTGGTCCCGCGTGTGGACGGAATCGGGGGATGTCTTCACCGCGATGAGGGCCATGCCCGAGGCCAAGCAGTGCTACAAAAAAGCCATTGATACGGACAGCAAGTATACCCGGTCCTTCGACAAGCTGGCGCTGATCATGAAGATGGAGGGGAAGGAAAAAGAGGCCATCCGCTTCTACGAGATGGCCTCCGAGATCAGCCCCCGGAACAAAACGCGCCAGTATGCCCTGGCGAAGGCCTATTTCGAGAGAGGCGAGGTCGAGAGCGCGGTGAAGGCCGTTCACACCGCGCTGGAGGGCGACAAGGACACCTCAACCCGGAGCGCCGAGGCCGCGGAATTTTTCCTGGCGGCGGGCCGGCCCGATCTGGCCGAGACGGAATTCGGGGTTGCCCCTCAGGCCGATCCGCAGAACGTCAGCCATTTCAACCGGCTGGGCATCGCCTTCCGCCGCCAGAAAAAATACAAGGAAGCGGTGGAAAACTACAAAAAGGCGATTACCTACTCTCCCAACGACGCCATTCTCTACTACAACATGGCCTGGGCGCTCATCGCCACCAAGGAGCACTCGCAGGCGGCGGTGGCCTGCCGCCGGGCCATTCGGCTCGAGCCGGAGTTCAAGGAGGCCCAGGATCTCCTGAAGAAGCTCCAGCCGGCCGTCAAGGCCGCCACGTCGGATTCCGCTGTTTAAATATCCTCCCGAGGCTTTGAGCCGTCGCCCCGCCCGGATTAAGATGCGGGGGCACTCCATCTTCTTTTGAATGCCACCGCCGCGCTTCCGGCCGCTTTCCGGGAAGGGGGGAGAATGATCAAAACATCCATCTGCGAGATTCTGGGCATCGAGCATCCCGTCATCCTGGGCGGCATGGGGACGGGGACCTCGGCCTCTCTTGTCGCCGCGGTCTCGGAAGCAGGGGGAATGGGGACGCTCGGCGTCTCCAATCTCTCGAAGGAAGACCTCCGCAAGGGCGTGGACGATATCAGGGAAAGGACCGACAAGCCCTTCGGCATCAACTTTCTCCCCTTTCTGCTGCGGGAGGATCATTTTGCCGAGGGCCTCGCCTCAAAGCCGCCCGTCGTCGCCTTCGCCTGGCCGCCGCGCGATATGGACCTGCGCCCGCTCTTCGAGCGGGCCCACGAGGCGGGCGCCAAGGTCATGTACCAAGCGGGGGAGGTGGCGGATCTTGTGCGCGGCGCCGAGGCCGGCGCCGACATCCTCGTCTCGCAGGGAACCGAGGCGGGCGGCCATGTGGGCTGGATGGCGTCTTTCCCCCTGATCCCCATGGCGGCCGACGCCGTGGCCCCCAAGCCCCTCGTCGCGGCGGGGGGAATCGCCGACGGAAGAGGGCTTGCCGCCGCGCTCGCCCTCGGGGCCGAGGGCGTTCTCCTCGGGACGCGGTTTCTCGCCACCGAGGAAGCGCCCCTGCATCCCAACTTCAAAAAAGCGATCCTGGAGAGTGACGGCCACGACACCCTGCTCACCGAGATTCCCGACATCGCCACCGCGCGCGTCTGGCCGGGGGCCATGGCCCGCGCCCAGCGGAACGCTTTTATCGAGAAATGGGCGGGCCGGGAGTGGGCGCTGCGCCAGCACCAGGCGGCGGCGCTGGCGGATGTGCAGAAGGCGCGCGCGGCGGGGGATGCGGATAACACCTACCTCCTCATCGGCCAGGACGCGGGCCTGATCCGCGACATCCCGCCCGCAGGCGAGCTGGTGCGGCGCATCGTCCGCGAGGCCGAAGAAGTGATGAAGAAGCGCTGGATAGGTTAAACTGAGGCGAGATACTTAGAATAATCTTCTATTTTTTGATGTCTCTCGCATTCGATCTCACTGATTCCGAGTAGATTGCACGTTTTTTCTGCATCTTCGTTGCATGGATTTACAATTATTACTTCTGGTTGGTTACTCATTTCCAATCTGGCTTGTCGTATGAGCCATCGGAGATAATAGTCAGACTCTGGAAAGGATAGCCCGATTAAAATTAATTTTTTAGCGCCTTTAATTTTTCTGAAAGCTTGATTCCACACAAAACCCATTTTAGGGAATTTCTCGAATGATTTGCCCATTGCAGGAGGGATAATTACTGGAACAAAGCCAGAACCACACCTGTCACATGGTTCGCCAATTTCAGTATGCCGTTTGGGATCATCTATGGTGTTGACCCAAAATTTATAATGATCAGGGCAGATTGGATTAGGGCAATATAACCAATTAAGAGAGCCATGCAATTTTAAAAAAATACCTTTTTCTTTTAGGTAATAGTGAATAGGGGGAGAATCTCCATATGCCCCCATTCTGTCCCCAAGTAAAGAATTGCTTCGATATAAGGGGACCTCTAAAAACCGCCTGATTTCCCCCCGATTTTATGTCGTAGCCGCATTCTAGCCATAATC
>JAQBZT010000218.1 GCA_027622355.1 bacterium
GTTTTTCGCAAGCCTCTTCCACCATCTCGTGACAGAGGAAAGGATTTTCGGATGTCACATGAAAAATATCGGTCGCCTCCGCATGTTCCCCGCAAGAGATGACTCGCCCCAGAACGTCGTCAGGATCCCCCCATACCCATCCGGCGGCACGCCTCTGTGCGAGTTCCTTGAACGCTCCGTTCCCGGGCTTCCGGGAAATCCCGAGGACCACCTGATGGATGCATGGAAAACGGGACAGCGTCGCCAAAATCTGGTCGAGAATGCTCACTCCCTCGCAAAGCCGTTGCAGGGGCTTGGCGTAAAGGCGGCTGCTTTCCATCCGGCAGGCCAGGACGGCGACCAGGCGTCTCATTTTCGCAATCGGCTCCAACGTGTTTGGATAGGCCCGGCATCCACGCTCACGGCCATGCTTCCTCTCCGGAGTTCCAGACGGGATCATTTACCCGGGCTTTCTCGCAAGCGCCAAGAGAGAGTTGCTCTTGCCCTTAAGGAAATTCGGAATGAATCCGCGGGAATTCAACCCACTGAACGGCAGCCAAGAGGCGAGCGCGAACGAATAGGGTGGAGGAACCTTCCAGAACCAATCGCTTTTTTCGACCATCCACGGAACCATCGCCAGGACCTCGAAGCCGTGGGAGCGCAATGCCATCCGGAGCGAACGGTGCGAATACGGCTGCACGTGGGTGTAAGCGTCATAAAACTCTTTGGCCGCGTAGGGCCAATGGGGTGTCACGATGATGAAGCATCCACTCCTTCCCAGAACCCGGAAGGTCTCCTCGAAGAAATTCGTCGGATCGTGAAGATGTTCGATAAGACTGGTGGCACATACAACATCGAAGGATTCATCCGGCAAGTCAAATCTGTCGGTTTCGAAATTCACGCCTTGCTCAATCCCAATGGCGACGGCCTCAATTCCTTTCTCCTCGCAAACACGGGTGAAAACATCCTTAAAAGAACCTGCATCCAGCAACCTACCACCCAGCTCTTTCCCGGCGAACATTCGCATCAGCCGGTCGAAGGTTTGAAGCACCCGCCGCTTCAGGAAGATTTGCCGATCGTACTCGTAATCGTCGCGATGGGTCGCCAAATCTTGCTGATAACGTTGCATCTGCCTATCGTTAGATTTGATTCTCATTCACAAGTCACCCCAAGTGATCGGTTCTTGTTCTTCGATTTTTCGCTTGGCCACTCTTCCAATCACGAAGTCCAACATATCCGGAGACAAGCCATCCGCGGGTCGCAAGATGGAAAGCATTTCTTCGGTGATTGTCGTTCCCTCGGGAATAACGCGGGCTGCGTGGAGGGTTCGTCGGCTTAGCAGAGTACCTTTTTTTTCTTTTTCGCCGATCACTTTCACCCCACTTCCCAGCGCCTCCTCCGCGATCCGGATGTCCGCGATGAGCCGGGCCAGTTCGTCGGGCTCCAGGGAAAGAACATGGTCGTCGCCCTCGGCATTCTTATCGAGGGTGAAATGCTTTTCGACGGCGCTCGCGCCCGCCGCCACGGCCGCAAGGGGAACCGCCGTCCCGATGGTGTGGTCCGAATAGCCGACCGGACAGCCAAACGCGCGGCGCATCGTCTTCATGAAGCGCAGGTTGATCTCACCAGGCTCGGCCGGGTAGTTGCTCACGCAGTGCAGCAGCATGATTGCGTCGTTGCCCTCCGCCCGGATGGTTTCCACCGCACGCTCGATCTCGCCCATCCCTGCGGAGCCCGTGGAGACGATCAGAGGTTTTCCGAGTCTGGCCACTTTCCGGATGAGGGGGAGGTGCGTGATGTTCCCCGAGGCGATCTTGTAGCAGGGGAAGCCGTCCTCTTCCATCCAGGCGAGGGTGATTTCGTTCGTTGCGGTCGAGAAGAGGGTGATCCCCGCCTCCCGGGCAGCTTCCAGCAGGGGCGCATACCACGCTCTCGGCATCTCGGTTTGCTTCAGCGATTCATACTCGGGGTGATCGCGCGTCACAAGTTGATCGGCCAGAAAACTCTGAAGCTTGACGGCGTCTGCGCCCGCCCGCTTCGCCTCGCGAATCATCTTGCAGGCCGTGTCGAAGTCGCCGTTGTGGTTCGCCCCGATCTCCGCGATCACATACGCGGGTCGGCCTTCGCCAATCTCGCGGCCATCGATCGCAAAACCCGCCATCAGGCGCTTCCCTCTCTCTTGTTGCCGGACAATGCAGCGCCCTCAGAGGTGGACGCAATCTCCCAGTCCTCCGCATGGGCGCCCGCCCCTCCTTTCTCCAGCCAGAGGCGGAAAACACTTTTCCAGTTCTCCAGCCAAACAGACCCCTCAGGCGCATACCAAGCCAAAAACGCCTCCCTCGCCTCCTGCACGGCTGGTCCGCTCCACCAGACATGGGGCGCGCCCTCCACCTGCTCCACGAACTTTGCGGCATCGCCCGGGTCATGGTGGAGAATCCCTACCTGCCGCAGCGGTTCGAGCCGCTCTTCAATGACGGAGCGCATCAGCCACATATCGGGGTCATAGAACAGAATAAAAGGGCGATTGAGAATCAACGCCTCGATGAAGGTGGTCTGGGGGTTATCGATCACGGCGAGGCGGGAGTGCTCCAGCCTCCCCAGAATCGACTCCGAGAAATCATCTACCCGAACCTCCGGGAATTCCCGGTGGAAGGAATCCGCCGCGCCCCAGCCGTAGTCCACCGGATACGGGCGGTAGCAAAACTGGGACCGCAACTCACCGGGCAAGGCCTGGAAGAAAAGGTGCGACCATTTCAGATACCCCGGCACCTGGGAGGCAATCGGTTGAGTGCGGAGGCCCCGGGACGCATATTTCGGGAACGAATTGGCGACGAAGAGAAGCTCCCCCTCCACATCGTTCCGCGCCCGCCGGCCAAGCTCATAGAGCCGCTGGACCTTCGGATCCGGCATCGGAGTTTCCTTGTCGCCCTTGTCTTCGTACGCACCCCATGTAACAAAAGAGTTCACCACATCCACCGCCAAGGTTTCCGCGGGGGAATAATCGCTCAGCCCCGTGACGCCGCCGTGCTGTACCCCCACAAGGTGCACGCCGCGCTCCGCCGCACCGGCGGCGAGAAACTTGAATCGCTCGTTGCTCTTCCAGCCCATACTCGAGATCAACACCTTGCGCCTGGAATCCTCGCGCAAGTGTGCGACGGCATCGCACATCCGGGCATAACCTTCCAGATAGAGCCAGGGAAAGTTTACGGGGAGCGCCGATGCCAGCAGGGCGGGAAACACATCTTTCTCCGACCGGAAAACCTCCTTCAGACTCAGGCGCAGATCCGGCTGGAGTTCGTTTTCCCAATATTTCTCTTCCTCCCGCAAGAAGAGCATCGGCCAAGCGGAAAAGCCTGTGGTCCGGCAAAGCTTCCACAAATCCCTAAAACCGAAGGGCATGTCGCACAACAACGCCGGCCGATCCTTGCCCGCCTGCTCGAGTATTTTGCTGCCCATCCGCTTCAGCGAAAATTTCCACCACGCCAGCCCGGCAGAGGAATGAACCTCTGGCGGCCGGGAAATTTCAAACTCCCGGGCCGGAAGCTTCCACCCCATTTCACGAAGCAGCTGGCTGTAAATCTGAAGGTTGTAGCCATCCATCAAATTCAGGAAATGGAAGTCGCGGTAATCATAGGGCGTAACATATGATTTTTGAGAAAGGAGGAGGGTTTCGAATCCCGGCGCATGCTCCATGGCCTCACGCAGGCAAAGGTAGCGCTCGTAGAGCATCTCGATGAAAAAACCCAGCCAGGGACCGACAATGATCCGCCAGTAGCGGGCACTGCGATTTTCCCCGTGAACGCGGTTGAGAAACCCGGCGATGGAAGGGAGGGCATCTTCCAAGAGGCCTCGACAATAACGAATGGCCGCCCTTTTCCGATCGGGGCGTGCAAGCGGATAGGGCAATACAGGATACTTGTCCTGATCCGCGCGCCCGGCAGCCCCGTGTTCCCGGCACCACTCCCCCAGCAGGACGATCGGACACTCCTCCCGCCAGAAATCCCTCAGCGCGGTCGTCGCCAGAAAGCGCCCCCCCGGCGCGGACGATGGGCGCCCTTCTTGAAAATCGCTCACAGGCCGGGCCCCACAACCACCCGTTCGCGGTTGATGTTCAGTCCATCGAGCACATCGAGATACTTTTCGATGTCATCGAGCTCCATCAGGCAAATGAAGCAGTCTTTCTTCTCCGAGAGCGCCGACAACGGACGCACCGGGTAGCCGAAGAATCGGCTGCCTGCACCGTCCAGCGAGAACACCCCCAGGATCTCAATCTCCGCCTCCTGCATGCTCAGCAAGAACAACTCGGCCAACTCCCCCGTCCCCAACAGGTAGACACACTTTACCTGCTTATTCTGGAAATCATTGGCCAGCTGCCTTAGGGAGGCTCGGACCCTTCGATAGTAGCTCATGGAATAGTTGAGATATTCCATGGTCAGGCGCGATTTTTCCATGATCCCGTTGGGGGTCAACAGATAGCGCAGCCGTCCCCCAGGGATCGTAGCCACCTTGAAGTAACCTTTCCGGACGATCCGGCGGATAAAACTATTGACCAACCCCAGCGAGAAGTTCAGGCGCTTGGCCAGATCCCGCTGGGTGGCAACCCCCCCGGCCTGGGACATTTCCTCCATGATATGCCCCTCGCGGATTTTTTATTTTTTCACGGTTTCGGGTCTATCCGGGGAAGAAAGATCGTCGGTGGGAGAGCAAAAACGAGGGCTACAGATACAGCTCCGCCCTCTCGATTACAGGGAAAATTACCTACAACTCATTAAAAATCAAATATTTTCAAGAAAACAACCGCCCCTCGCAAGAGAAGAAACCCACTGCCAGATGACGGCTACCTCAAAATCGCCTATAAGGCCTTTGCGTAAAAATGGGGGTTTTGGCAGAGAAAAATCCACAAGGCCAAACGCCTCGAAAAAGCTCCATTTTACCGCCCCAAGAAACCAAAAATCCCCAACCCGCTATGCGTATACTTTTGTGATATCCCCCTAAAATCAGTGATGTACAATA
>JAQBZT010000219.1 GCA_027622355.1 bacterium
AGGGGCTGGCGCCCCCGGGAAACATCCCCACCGGGGTGGTTCCCTGGTGGCGGTAGCCGCTGTTCAGCCGCTTCGGGTCGAAGCGGTTCCCCCAGGGAAAGTAGCGCCCATTGTCGCCCCGTGCGGCTTTTTCCCATTCCCCTTCCGTGGGGAGCCGGTAGCTCGCCCCGGCCTGCTTTCCCCGCCATTCGCAGTAGGCGCCCGCGTCCGCGCGGCTCACAAGAACGACCGGGTGCGCGCCCAGGCCGGGCAGGTGGATGGGGCGGCCCGCCGCGTCTTTTCCCCACAGATAGCGCCGGACGCTCTTGTAGGGATGAACCAGATAGCCCTGCCGCTGGTAGTCCGGCTTCGAGATGAAAGGGGCCGGGTGGCCCGTCTCGCGGACGAAGCGCTGGTAGTCGCGCTGGGTGACGAGGTTCTTGCCGATGGAAAAGGCGGGCAGCTTGATTTGCCTCCGGGGCTGCTCCCAGTTGTCGTACCACTTCCATTTGCGGGCGGCCGGGCTCCCGATGCGGTAGCCGTAATCGCGCTCGGCCCTGCCGCTCCCCGCCCAGAAGGTGCCCGCCGGAATCCGGATAAGCCCAGGACCGCTCGCGCAAAGCCCCCCTGCCGCGCCCCGGGCGGGCCCTCCCGCCGCGGCGAGCGACGCCGCAAGAAGGAGCCCGGCGAGAAGTCTCATTTTGCGGCGGCGGCCTGGCGGACGATCCGATCGAAGATCACATCGAGTTCGGCCGCCATTTTGTCGAGTTCGGCGTTTCCGTAGGGGCGGAACACGTCAGAGGGCTTTTTGTAGGTGATCGTGGCGGTCCCGTCGCCATTCTCGTAGATGTAGATGCGGATGGGGGCTTCGATCCCGGCGGGCACGCTCGCCTTGAGCATGCGGACGGCGAAATCGGGCCGGTAGACGCCAATGACCTGGTTGCCCTTGATCTTGACGCCGATGGAGGCCGCCCCGCGCTGGGCGCTGGCCCGGCTGACGAGTCCCATCTTGTTTTTCTTGATGGCCTGCTCGAGGGCGCTGGCGGATTTTTCGAACGATACGCGGGTCTTGTAAAGCGGATTTTCGCCGGCCCAGGTTGTGGCGGGGAGGGAAGTTGCCGCCAGAATCAGGGCAAAAACGAAGACAACGGCCCGCCGGGGGATATGGTAGCGCATGCGGTTCTCCTTAGATACGATATGAAAGTTGCCGGATCCCCAGAATAACCTTTCATGGGGATGTGTTATTCCCGGTGTGGATTATATGCCGCCTTTGTCTTCCACTTTTCAGAGATATGATAAAAAAAAGCCTGTTCGTCTCTTTTTTGGTTGTCCTGGCCGTTGCGGCCCCGATCCTTTCCCGGGGGGGTGCCGTTGCAGAGGCTGGCTCCGCCTTCAATACCCTGCGCATCGTGCCGGGGGATGCCGCCCCGCCCCCCGATTTTACATTTCCCGACCTGGAGGGGAAACCGCACCGCCTGCGGGACCTGAAGGGAAAGGTCGTTATCCTCGCTTTTTTCGCCACCTGGTGTCCGCTCTGCAACGAGGAGATGCCCCGCCTCAAGGCCATCCATGAGAAATACAAGGACCGGGGGCTGACCGTTCTCGCCGTTTCGATCGATCGCGCCGGGGCGGGGCTGGTGCGCGCCTGGGTCAAAGAGAAAAAACTCACCTATCCCGTTCTCCACGATCAGCGCTACGCCTCCCGGAGATCGCACAACGTCCGGTTCGTGCCGACGGTCTATTTGCTCGATCGGCAGCAGAAACTGGCGGCCTGGGTGATCGGCGCCGCCGACTGGGATCGCGGGAAGGGCGCTTCTCTCATCGAGCGTCTCCTGAAAGCGCCGGAGCGGGAAAAATCCTCGGCTGTGCCGAAGAAAACCACACAGCGCCCGTAGCGCTTTTCGATACGCATTTCTTGTCGCATGCTTCTTCCTCTCTTGGGGTAAGATCTGCGTGCCCCGCCGGTTGGGCGGGGTTGAAACCCGTTTTGGCCTGGGGGGCCGGAAGATGCCGCTGGATCCGACACTGATCGTCATCACCGATCGGGAGATTCTCGCCCGGGCCTCGGGAATGCCGCTTCCGGATGCCGTCCGGGCGGCGGCGGCCGGGGGCGCCACGATGATTCAGTTGCGGGAGAAGGAACTCGGCGGCGGGGAGATGCTCCGCACCGCGGATGCGCTCAAGGCGGCCCTCGAGGGAACCGGCTGCGCCCTGACGATCAACGATCGGCTCGATGTGGCGCTGGCCTGCGGCGCGGCGGGCGTGCATCTGGGGCAGAGCGACCTTCCGCTTCCCCGGGCGCGGGCGGTCGGCGGGGAGAAACTCATCTACGGTGTCTCCGGAGGAAAGCCCGAGTGGGCGGCCCGGGCGGCGGCCGATGGGGCGGACTACATCGGCGCCGGGCCGATCCGTGCGACCGGCAGCAAGGCGGACGCCCGCGCGCCCATCGGCGTCGAAGGGCTTGCCGAGGTTCTCTCCCATGCGGGCGGCGTGCCCGTTGTGGCGATCGGCGGTGTCACGGCGGAATGGGTGGCGCCGGTCATCGAAGCGGGGGCGAGCGGCATCGCGGTCATCGGCGCGGTGATGGGCGCGCCCGACCCGGAGGCTGCGGCGCGGGGGCTGCGCCGCCTGATCGATGGGGCGAAAAGATGAACCAGGACGCACCTCAGAGCGCGGGCGATCTCGGGGAGTTCGCCCTGATCGAGCGGCTCCGCGGGCTGCTGTCGCCGGATGTCTCCGCCGGCGATGTGATTGTCGGCAACGGCGATGACGCCGCCGTGGTGGACGCCGGCGGGGGGAAATGCTGGGTCCTGACGTGCGATGTCCAGGTGCAGGGGGAGCATTTTCCACGGAAGGGGATTTCCGGATACAGCGTCGGGCAGAAGGCGCTGGCCGTCAACATCAGCGATATCGCCGCGATGGGGGGCGCTCCCCGGTTTGCGATTGTCTCCCTCGGCATTCCGGCCAAGCTGCCGGTTTCTTTCCTGGATGAGCTTTATGAGGGGATCAACGCGAAGGCCGGGCGGTGGGATGTCCTGGTTTTGGGCGGAAACATATCGCGGACGGAGGGCCCATTTTTCATCGATGTTTTCGTGCTGGGGGAGATCGCGCGCGAGGAGATTCTCCTGCGAAGCGGCGCCCAGCCGGGCGATCAGATTCTGGTGACCGGCTATCTGGGCGATGCTGCCGCCGGCCTTCATCTGATTCGCCACCCGGAGCTGAAGGTGCGCGACGAGACGCACACGGTTCTGACGTTCGCGCAGCTCCGGCCGCAGCCCCGGGTGGAGGAGGGCCGTGCCATCGCGAAGCTTCGCCTGGCCCATTCGATGATGGACCTCAGCGACGGGCTGGTGGGTGATTTGGGGCATCTTTGCAAGGCGAGCGGCGTCGGCGCCCTCATCTGGGAGAATGCTCTCCCGATTTCGGGGCATATGCTAGACTTGGCAACAATTTCCCGAATACGGCCGGCGGACTGGGCGCTTCACGGCGGGGAGGACTATGAGCTTCTCCTCACGGCGCCGGTGGAGCACGTGTCGGAGCTGCAAAAGGCCGTGCGCGAGGGTGCGGGCGCGCACCTGACGCCCATCGGCGAGGTGCTTCCCCCCGGGGAGGGGATACTTCTCAAAAAAGGGGAGACGACCGTTCCGCTTGAGGCGAAGACCTGGGACCATTTCCGATCCCCGCGGGATGAACCTGATGCGAAGAAGGCGTAGGAGGATAGTGATGCGGCGATTTTTGGTTCTGTGTGTCCTGCTGGGGATTTTTTCCACCGGGCTTTCGCGTCCGGCGGATGCGGCGGAGCGGCTCAAGCTCGCCACGACGACGAGCACGGACAATTCCGGTCTTCTGAAATGGCTCCATCCGGTTTTTGAGAAAATGTACGGCGTTCAGGTGCACGTCATCGCCGTGGGAACGGGCCAGGCGCTCCGGCTGGGGCAGAATGGCGATGTGGACGTGGTTCTGGTGCACGCCCGGAAGGCGGAGGAAGCGTTCGTCGCGGCCGGCTACGGCGTGGACCGCCGGGAGGTGATGTACAACGATTTTGTCATCGTGGGACCCGCTTCCGATCCGGCCGGGGTGAAGGGCTTGCGCGAGGCGGCCGATGCCCTGCGCCTCATCATGAACAAGAAGGCGCTCTGGTTCAGCCGCGGGGATGATTCGGGAACGCACAAGAAAGAAAAACAGTTCTGGAGCGAGATAGGTTCTCAGCCGAAAGGCGCCTGGTACCGTTCGCTCGGTCAGGGTATGGGCCGCACCCTTCTGATCGCGGACGAGAAAAGAGGATACGTCCTCACGGACCGCGGGACGTACATCGCACTTTCCTCCAACAAGAAAATTTCGCTGAAGGTGCTGGTGGAAAGAGGCAAATCCCTTCTGAATCCCTACAGCGTGATCCGGGTGAATCCGAAGCGCCATCTGCACGTCAACTCCAATCTGGCGCGCCAGTACGCGGATTTTCTCGTGTCGCAGGAGGGGCAGAATCGCATCGCCTCCTTCCGGCTTTCGGGCAAGGTTCTTTTCCATCCCAGCGCCCGGCCGGTGCCGGGGAACTGATCGAGGGGGCCGCGGCGTGGAATTTCTTCTGGATGGGATCGCCGAAGGGATCATGCGGATACTCCGCGCGGACCCCGAGGTGTTCCAGGCGAGCGGCGCCACGCTTCATGTGAGTTTTATTGCCACCGTGCTGGCCTCTCTCGCCGGGTTGCCGCTCGGGTTTTGCCTGGCGAGTTTCCAGTTCCGGGGCAGGGGAGCCGCGATCACGGTCCTGCAGACCCTTCTGGGAACGCCGACGGTGGTCATCGGTCTTTTCGCTTATGGTCTGCTTTCCCGCCGCGGGCCGCTCGGGTTCGCCGATCTGCTCTTTACGCCCGGCGCCATCATTTTCGGCCTGGTGATACTGGCGATTCCGATTTTGACGACATTTTCGATGACCTCGGTGCGCTCTGTGGATGTGCGGGTGCGCGAGACGGCGCTGACGCTGGGCGCCTCCCC
>JAQBZT010000220.1 GCA_027622355.1 bacterium
TCTTGGCGCCACAAGGGTTCTTCGCCGCGCAGGGATTCTTCGCCGCGCAGGGGTTTTTCGCCGCGCAAGGATTCGCCGCATCTACCGACGGCGCCGCCACCATCAGCAGGGAAGCGGCCGCAAACGTGAGCATCAAGGCCTTGATCATCTTCATCTGACAAATTCCTCCGACAAAACCTGAGAGAGTCTACTATCGGCCGGCGGCTCTCATCCCGTGACGCACGGGAAACCGGCCGAATTCAAAACGAACCACGGGGGGCCGCATACATCATTTCGCTAATTTTTCGCCTACGGAAAATACATACACACGGTTGGGATAACATGCGAACCAAGGAAATATTCCCCCGGCGCAGCGAAGATCACAGGCGAAATCATTTGATTTTCAGACCCGGGGGGCAGAAGCCACGAAAGCCCAATCGGTATCCAGCCGCTTGGCCATGCGCCCAGTTACTGTCTCATCTACGGGCACGAAAGCATCAATCCTGAGAGGAAGGAAAACTAAAATTCGGGAACGATGGTATTCTCGGGCCCCAGCAAATCAGAGAGGCTCTTCAAAGCTTCTTCAAAGCGCGTTTCCTCGCCGCCCACATCCTCCACCCGGAAACCGATTGCCCACGAGGGCGGCTCCTTGGAGTGCTCACGCACCCAGATGATGCTCCCCTTACAATTTTCGAAAATCTCGTCGCGAATCTGGATGATGCTGTCGACGTTTTCCTGCGGCCGGACCTCCGTGGAAACGAGTATCTTGAATCCTCCGGCGCTGATGTCTTCAGGAATCAGGGGAATCGGGGAAATATCTCCTGCCTCAATGATGACCGGTATGCGAAAGCGCGTGAATTGCCGCCTTTCGGATGAATCATTCATGTCAAAACCCCTCCTGGCAATCCGCTCTTTCACATGGATAAATTTAGCCGCACTTCCTTGCTCGCCCGCAAAATTCAGCTTTTTTGTTTCTCTGCAAAATCCCTTATCTTGGTCAGCGTTTCTTTCGCCTCGGAAAAATTCGGGTTCAGTTGCAGCGATTTTTCGAGCAGTTCGGATGCCTCCTGAAATTTCATCTGCGCAACGAACACCATGGATTTATTATAATAAAGAACCGGATCGTCCGGATCAAAGGAGATTGCCTTGTCGAAGGAGCGGATCGCCTGGTAGTAGTTCTTTTTGCGCCGGGCCTCAATTCCCATCCGGTTGTACTCGTGCAGGTCTTCCGGGCGCTGCTCGAGCGCCATGGCCGACTCAAAGGCGCCATCGGCGGCCTTTTCGTCTCCCAATGCCTTATACGCCTCCGTGAGACCCATGTGGGCCGTGACGCTGTTTGCGTTCGACGCCAGGGCTCCCTGGAATTGATTCTTGGCCTCCTCGTGCAGGCCTTTCTCCATGAACGATCTTCCGTTATCGAGAAACCCCTTCTCCAACAGGCGAAACTTGTCCCTTGCCATCGAATCGAGGCGTTCGGCCTCGACCAGAACCTGATCGGCTTTTTCCTGATCGCCCCGGCTCAGATGCACCCGGGCGAGGCCGTGGTAGATGTCGACCGACCCGCCGCCGGTGACCATGGCTTCCTCGAATTTTTCCTCTGCCCCATCCAGATCGCCGCTCTTCAAAAGCTTATTTGCCGTCTCTATCGCGGATTCCGTCGCCGAGATGTTTTTCTGCGAGTGCTGGCCGACCTCTGATTTTGTCACGACGTACTTGTCCAAAACTTTTTCGATCATCTCGCGGAACGATCCCAGTTCAACCGGTTTGGAAAGAACGGCGGCAGCCCCCGCGGCCCGGGCTTTCTGGGACGCCGGGGCGTCATCGGCCGGGCAGAGAAAAACAATGGGCTTGGACTTGTTTTTCCCCTCCTCCAGAAGACTGGAGATGACCTTGAGGCCGTCCATCTTGTCGACCTTGCTCGAGACGAGGATCAACCCGAAGGAATCGAACCGGCCGGTGTGAACGGCTTTGTATCCGTGTTCGGAAAAGGTGATGTTGCGGAGTTGGCACTCTTCGAATATTCGCTTCAGCGCGGACGCACCGGAAGGGTCGTTCTCGGCAACGAGAATAGGAATATCGGGATCAATTTTTTCGGAGGGCATGCTCTACTCCGGGCGGAAAGTGCGGACGGCCACGTTTTCCACGTCCCCGTATAACCCGATTCCGGACGCCACCCCCCATGGCGCCGAAACCCAAGTATATCAACCAAGCTCCTTTTGACGGGAACCCTCCTCGGCCACTCGCGAGACGCTTCGGAAAGGAATCACCGAAGCCCCGCCCCCCGGGTGCGCGGTCCGCCGGGCGGGAACTCCCCGCTTTCGAGGCGAAAAACGGAAAGCCGTCCCCACGGCCCGAACCGTCGCCCGCATGATCGTTCGGGCGAATCCCCCGAAGTAGCGCGTATTCTGCCTCAGGGCGTGATAGGCAGCCCTGCCGCCGGCTCCTCCCAGTCCCGAAATCCGGGACGTAAATTCCCGGGCGGAGATCACCGGCCAGAGGATCCGCTGCACGACCCGCCGCACCAGCCACGCGAGCAGTGCGCAGAAAATGGCGGAGAGAACGAGAAAAACACCCAGTATCCGCAAACCGCGGGACGGATCGTCCACAACAATCATGCTGATTTGCGCAATTCCGTAAAAGGCTGCCCCCAGGAGAACCGCAATGGCAGTTAAAAGCCCTCCCGAGCGCTGGAGAATTCGGAACCAACCAAACACGGGGTTCTCCTCCCTGCGGGGCCCTCTGCGGCCAGGACCATCCGGCGAAACAGCGATATCCAACACCATACCGCAGTTCAAGGGGCGGCTCCACCCGTAGAATTTTCATTGTTGACGGGCCAGGAAGGGCGTTTTAAGTTCCCTTTTGCCTAAGGATATTCCGCTGTTATTCAGGAGAATTTCATTTGCTCGACATCCGGATGATCAGGCAGGACCCCGAGGCCATCGCCCGGGCGCTCGCCCGGCGGGGGGGAAATTTCGAGTTCGGAGAAATTCTCGCCACCGACGCGCGCCGCCGCGAGCTGACCCACGAGATCGAAAGCCGAACCGCCGAAGTGCGAAAAAACAGCAAGCGCATGGGCGAATTCAAGCGAAAGGGCGGCGGGAGCGAAGAGGCGGACGCCCTGCTCGCCGCCAACCAGAAGCTTACGGCCGAGTCCAAGGTATTCGAAGAAGAACTCGGCGAGCTGGAGAAAAAACAAACCGACGCCCTCCTCAACCTGCCGAACCTGCCGCACGAGAGCACCCCGGACGGCGCCGCCGCGGACAACCCCACCCTTCGCACCTGGGGCGAGAAGCCGGCGTTCTCCTTCGCTCCCAAGCCCCATGACGAGCTCGGCGCGAAACTCAACATCCTCGACATGAAACGCGCCGTGAAGATCGCCGGCGCGCGGTTCGCCCTTTACCGGGGAGCCGGCGCCCTGCTCGAGCGGGCGCTGATCAACTTCATGCTCGATCTGCACACCCGGGAGCACGGCTATACCGAATGGCTCCCCCCCTTCATGGTCAACCCCGAAGCGATGCTCGGGACCGGCCAGCTCCCCAAATTCGAGGCAGACCTCTTCAAGGTGGATGACGGCGCCTACTACCTCATCCCCACCGCCGAGGTGCCGGTCACGAACATCCACCGCGAGGAGATCCTCGAGGAAAAGGACCTGCCCCTTCGCTACACCGCCTACACCCCCTGCTTTCGCAGCGAGGCCGGCTCCTACGGGCAGGACACCCGCGGCCTCATCCGCCAGCACCAGTTCAACAAAGTCGAACTCGTGAAGTTCGCCCGCCCCGATACGAGCTACGAGGAGCTCGAAAGCCTCACCGCCAATGCCGAGGAGGTGCTCAAGCGCCTCGGGCTCCACTACCGCGTCGTCGCCCTTTGTGCGGGCGACCTGGGCTTCTCGGCCGCCAAGACCTACGACATCGAGGTGTGGGTTCCCTCGCAGGACACCTACCGGGAGATCTCCTCGTGCAGCAATTTCGAGGACTTTCAGGCGAGGCGCGCGCAGATCAGATTCCGCCCCGCGGGGGGTGGCAAGCCCGCCCTCGTTCACACCCTGAACGGCTCGGGCCTCGCCGTCGGGAGAACCGTGGTCGCCATTCTCGAAAACTTCCAGCAGGAAGACGGCACCGTCGCCATCCCCGAGGCACTCCGGCCCTACATGGGCGGGATGGAAGCGATCGGACCGGGGGCGTAATTCTCTCTTCCGTGTGGCAGCGATTCAAATCGAGGGCAAATCGAATGGAACCCCGCATCAGCATTGTCACATTGGGCGTTTCCAACCTGGAAAACTCGATTGCCTTCTACCGCGACGGCCTTGGCCTTCCCATGCGCGAGGGGCCGGAGGAAATCGCTTTCTTTGAAACCTCCGCTACCTGGCTCGCTCTTTATCCGCGGGAGGCGCTCGCAAAGGACGCTTCCATCTCTCCGGAAGGAGAGGGTTTTTCCGGCTTTTCGCTGGCGCACAACGTTCGCACCCGCGAGGAAGTTGACCAAATCCTTCGGGAGGCGGAGGCGGCGGGCGCGAACATACGCAAAAAAGCCCAGGATACAGACTGGGGCGGCTATTCGGGTTGTTTCACCGACCCGGATGGTTTCCTGTGGGAGATCGCCTGGAACCCCCATTTTTGGATCGAATAAATTCGCCGCCATGCTGATTTTGCAGATACTCCTATCCCTCGTTCTCCTGTTCGGTGGAGGAGAGTTGCTCGTCCGCGGCGCCGTCGCCGCGGCCCGGCGGGCGAGGGTGAGCCCGATGCTCATCGGCCTCACCCTTGTCGGCTTCGGCACTTCCACCCCGGAGCTGGCGACGAGCCTTCAGGCCGCTCTCTACGGCTCGCCCGAAATCGCCGTAGGGAACATCCTCGGGAGCAACATCGTCAACATCCTGCTAATCCTGGGAATCGCTGCGCTG
>JAQBZT010000221.1 GCA_027622355.1 bacterium
CCAAGGCCGCCGCCGCAAACTCCCCCACCCCATCGAGCGCGCGGGCGGCCTTTTGTCTTGTTTCGGGAGAGGCGCTCCGCTCGGCCTGCTCGCGGAGCCAGGCATGGTAGCCGCTCTGCGCGAGCAGCGCCCCGATCATCTGCGCGGGCCCCGCTCTTTTCGCCGACAGTTCATCGAAGACACCGAGCAGCCCATCGAGCGCCTTCGCCGCCGCGCCCCGCACCCGGCCGGCCACGAGCGCCTCCCGGGCCACATTCCGGTCCAGCCGTCCGCCCGCCGCCATCTCCTGCAGCCGCACCTGGCCCAGCCCCCGCGGCGGGCGGTTCACGATGCGCGCGAAGGCGCTCTCATCCTCCGGCCGAAGGAGGACGCGGAGGTAGGCCGCCGCATCCTGCACCTCGGCCCGGTCGAAAAAGCGCTGGCCCTTGACCACCTGATAGGGGATCCTTCGCCTTCGGGCTTCCTCTTCCAGCGGGCGGGACTGCGTGTTGATCCGGTAGAAGATGGCCGACTCCCCCCATGGAATTTCCGCCCCCGCCCCCAACGCGGCGAAGCGCTGGAAAATCATCTGCGCCTCGGTGTCGGGATCGGCCGCCCCGATGTAGAGGACGGGCGCTCCCTCTGGATTCTGCGCCAGCAGGCGCTTCTCCTGCCGGCCGGGGGCGTTCGCCATGACGGCCGAGGCCGCCTGGAGGATCCGCCCGCTGCTCCGGTAGTTCCGCTCGAGGCGGTAGACCCGGGCGCCGGGGAAATCCGCCTCGAAGCGGCGGATGTTGCCGACATCCGCGCCGCGCCAGCCGTAGATGCTCTGATCGTCATCCCCCACGGCGAAGACGCGGGGGGCCTCCCCGGCGAGCGCTTTCACAAGGCGGCTCTGAACCGCGTTCGTGTCCTGGTACTCGTCCACGAGAATCTCGGAGAACCGGCGCTGGTAGCGCGAGAGAATATCGGGATTTTCCTGAAAGAGCCGGAGCGGCAGCGCGAGCAGATCGTCGAAATCGAGCGCGCCCGCATCCCGCACCGCGCGCTCATAGCGGGGGAGCAGCTTTGCGGCAACGCTCTCCAGACTGAAGGGAACGCCATCATCATTCCCGAGGGGGCGCCCGGCGCTCTTGTGGGCCGAGATGCGCTCGAGAATCGCGCGCGGGTCGTAGCGCTCGGGGTTCACCCTTTCCGCTGCCATCTCGCGCTTGAGGAGGCGCAGGCTCTCTCCCCGGGCCATGATGGCGAAATGGGGAGAAATCCCCAGGGCCGCGCCCTCCGCCCGCAGGATGCGCGCCCCCGCCGCGTGGAAGGTGCCCACCCACGCCGGGCGCGCAGCCGGGCCGAGCGCGGCCGCGAGTCTCGCTTTCATCTCGCCCGCCGCCTTGTTCGTGAAGGTGATCGCCAGGATGGATTCAGGCGGCGCGCCCGCTTTCAGCAGGTGAAGGATGCGGTGGATGAGCACCCGCGTCTTGCCCGAGCCCGCCCCCGCCAGCACGAGGTTCGCCCCGTCGGGGGCCTTTACGGCTTCTTGCTGTTCGGGATTGAGTTCTTCCTGGCCCAGGGATTCAGAGTGCGGCATCATCGCTTACGCGGGGTGGACAAAACGCCATCTCCCGCGGCCCGCAGGAGATGGCCTCCGGGATAGATGCCCTTGGGCACGTTGAGATTGGGGAGCACCCAGCAGCCCGGCCCCAGGAGCGTTCCCGGGGAGGTCACGGCGTTGCACCCCACCTCGGCGAAATCCCCCACCACCGCGCCGAATTTCCGCAGGCCCGTGTCCACCATCTTGTCATCCACCTGAAGGGAGATATTCCGCGCGGGGGCCGTTTTCTTTTTTTCTTCCCCGGTGCGGAATTCCAGATTGGCCAGCTTCACTCCCGCCCCGAGGTTCGCCTCCTCGCCGAGAAGGCTGTCCCCCACGTAGGCGAAATGGCCCGCTTCGGCGTGCTCGAGAAACACGGAGTTTTTCACCTCGGTGGCGTGGCCCACCACCGCCCGGGGGCCGATGAGGCAGCTGCCGCGCAGGTAGGCGCCGTGGCGAAGCTCGGCCCCGCCGCAGAGTATCGTGGGGCCCTTTACGAGGGCGCCCGGCTCGATGCGCACGCCCGCCTCGATGAGCACATCCGCGCCGGGGATCCGCACCGCCTTTTGCGCGGTGAAGAGCCCCTCGCTCACGAGCATCCCGGCCTCGACGCGAAGGCCCTTCAACTCGGCGGCGCTTGCCTCCGGCGCCTGCGCGGCGGCGATCGCCTCGCGAAGGTAGCCCTCCAAACGGCCGATCGCCTCCCACACCGCCCCCAGACCCTCGAAGAGTCCGGCGTGCGGAAAGGCACTCACCCGCCGAAAATAATCCTGCGGCGCGATCATGGGCTGCTCCCTTTCTCCAGGTACCACGCGCCCAGGGCGGATAGGTGGAGACTTTTCCCCGCCTCTTCGATGAGCCCGCCCCGGATGCCTTCCTTCAGAATCCGCCCGGCGCCGACCGGGGCGCCGAAACGCGCTTCCTGATCCTCCTCGATCATCTTCATCAACTCGTCCCGCCCGGCGGGCGCGCGCCGGAGCGATTCGAGCGCGGCGCGCTCCGCCCTCGCCTCCGGGAGATCGCCATCCTTCATCCGCGGCAGAAGACACCGTATCGCCGCGCCTCCAATTGAATCCAGGGCAGAGGACCAGGCCCGCGGCCCGCGGAGGCTGGCGCCGATCTTGCGCTCGGTTCCCGAGTTGCGCACATAGACCACCCCGATTTCCCCCTTCTGCGGGTCTTCGATCTGCAGGTAAAGAACCGCCGGGTCATCCTCCAGCGCCGTCCACCGGAAGGCCGTCCCGCGGGGAAGGGCTTTCTCCGCGGCTTCCGCCATCGCCTTCCCAGCCGCATCCCATGCCGCCTCGTGCGGTCCGAACCGGCCCCGATCGACATGGTAGGCGTAGAGAATCTTCTTGTATCCCCGCGGGAAGGGTTGCTCCAGCCTCGCATACACCTCTGGGAGTGGCAATCTGTCCGCCAGTCCCTTCACGGCGGCGCAAGTATTGAGAAAGCTCTTGAGGCCGTCCCCCGCGGCGAACCGGCGGGTGACCCCCAGGGCATCCGGCGAAAGACCCGGCACCACCGTGTGGCCGGATTCCTCTCCGCCGAGGGCGAAGGCGTCTCCCCATCTTTCGGCGGCGCGGAGGATCCACTTGTCCCCGACGGGAACGAACCGGACCTCGAGACCGAGCTTCGAGAGCGCTTGCGCGGCACCCGCGTCGCTTTCGATCGTCAACACCGCAATGCCCCCTTCGGGCAGTTCCTTTTCTTCCGCAAGAAACTCCGACTGAAGCACCAGCGCGTCATCTCCGCCCAGAATGCGCACCGCATCCGCGAAGGGATCGTAAAACAGCGCATAGGCCCGGTCTCCGTCGGCATCGAACACCCCGGCGGCGGCGAATCCCTCTCCCGACTGAAGCGCCGCGCGGCGGGCGCGCCCCGCCTCGAACAGGGCGGCAAGACCCGCGTGCGCCCGGTACACCGCTTCTTCATCTCCGCGGACCACGTGGCGCCCCTCCAGCGCGATCACCCCGCCCCCCTCGTTCACGGGGCCTGCTCCGAGCGCATTCAACTCCCGGAGAGTGCCCACGCCGATTCCGGCGATGACTTCGGCCGCCAAGGCGCTCCACGCCCCCCGGGCGGGGTCGAGAACGATGCTCCAACTCGCCAGCTCGCCAGCCAGGAGCCAGCTGTTGGGCAGCTGCGTCATGTAGCCCATGTAGACGGCCCGCGCCTCGGCGGCGGTGTCGGTACAGACGCCCGCCTCGAAATCGTCCAGAAAATCATCCGGGGAAAGGTCCCAGACGCGGCGGCTGATTTGTGCATCTTCTTCGGGGAGGGGCTTTCGCGCGCTCGCGCCGCGGAAAATCTTGATGCCGTTCTGATCGGCGGGGTTGTGCGAGGCGGTGAGCATGAGGGCGCCGGCGGCACCGGCGGCGGAGAGGTAGGCCGCGGCGGCCGGGGTGGGAAAAATGCCGGCCGATATGACATGGGCCCCGGCCCGGAGCAGCCCCCGCAGGCAGGCACCCGCGAAGCGGCCGTCCGTATCCCGGGGGTCCCAGGCGAAAACGATGGCGCCCGGCGAGAGCAGATCCTCCGCCGCATTTTCCAGAAGCCAGCGGGCGGCGGCACAGGCATATTGCTCGGCGAAGGCTTCGCTGAAAAGCCCGCGCTCCGCATAGGCGCTTCGCGGATCGATGCCCTGAAGCAGGGGATGATCCGGGGCGGCAATCAGGCCGCGCACGCCGTCTGTTCCTTGAAGAATGGGATCTATTTCCATCACCATCCGGAGGGACCGTCAGGCGACGGTCACGGATTTGGCCAGCGCACGGGGCCGATCAACGTCCCGCTTCAGGGCCACCGCCATGAAATAGGCCAGAAGCTGGCCGGAGAGCAGGTGCAGGAAGGGCGCGTGGAGCGGCGAGACGCGCGGCATGACAATCTCCTCGCTGAAGAGCCCCCGGACCTGCTCGTCGCCCTCGAACCGGAAGCCGAGGATGAACCCGCCGCGGGCACGAACCTCCTCGGCGCTGCTTCGGGTGAGGGCGTGCAACTCCTCCTCCTCGGGAGCGGGCATCAGCACGACGGTGTACATGTTCTCGTCAATGAGTGAGAGGGTCCCGTGCTTCAGGAAACCGGCCCCCATCCCCTCGGCGTGCAGGTAGGTGACCTCCTTCATCTTGAGGGCGCACTCGAGAGCCGCGGGGTAGTAGATGCCCCGGCCGAGATAGAGCCAGTTCTTCATGCGCTGATGGCGGTTTGCGGCAGTGTGCAGGAAGCCGGAGCGCTCGTTGAGGGTCTCCGACAGCACCTCCGAGAGCGCGGAAACCTCATCGCGGAGCTTCAGGACTTCCGCCTCCTGGAGCCGGC